>CALJNY010000334.1 GCA_937981515.1 uncultured Collinsella sp.
TCGACCGCGGCATCGACCTGGACGACGAGGCGGCCATCGACGCTCTCGCCGAGCAGATCGAGATTCGCTTTACCAACGGCACCGGCGAGGACACGCGCCTGACCATCGACGGCAAGGACGCATCGGCTGCCATCCGCACCCCGCATGTGGACGCCAACGTCTCCAAGGTCTCGGCTTACCCGGGCGTACGCGCCGCCATGCTCATCCATCAGCGACGCGCCGCCGAGGACCGCGATATCGTGGCCGAGGGTCGCGACATCGGCACCGTCGTATTCCCCAACGCGCAGGTCAAAGTGTTCCTGACCGCCGACCCGCGCGAGCGCGCCCGTCGCCGCGTGCTGCAGCGTCACCAAAATGACGCCCAGCCGCTCACCACAGAGCAGCTCGAGACCGAGGTCGATGAAACCCTCGATGCCCTCAAGCAGCGCGATAAGCTCGACAGCAGCCGCGAGGTCGCGCCGCTCGTGCCCGCCGAGGACGCGGTGCACGTCGACTCCACCGCCCACACCATCGACGAGGTCGTCTCGATAATCGAGGACCTCATCAACCAAAGGAGGTAGCCCATGCGCCTGTTTAAGCAGACGCCCGAGGATTACTACAACGCCCCCTACGCCGAGTTCCCGGCGCTCATCCGCGGCACCGTCGTCGTGGTCATGGGCATCCTGTGGGTCTTCTCCAAGCTTATGTGGCGCTGGAAGGTCGAGGATGCCGACCTGCTGTTTGAGCGCCAGGAAGGCCGCGGCAGCGTAGTCATCTGCAACCACACCTCGATGGCCGAACTCTTGGCCGTGGAGACGGCGCTGTTCTTTGGCGGCCGCCGCATCCGCCCCATCTTTAAGTCCGAGTTCGCTAAGAGCAAGATTGTGCGCTGGGCCTTTAGCCGCGTGGGCGGCATTCCCGTCGAGCGCGGCACCGCCGACATGAAGTGTCTGCGCGCCGCCCAGCATGCGCTGCAGCGCGGTGAGGATGTCCTGATCTTCCCCGAGGGTACGCGCATCCGCTCGCGCGAGACCAAGCCCGAGGTCCATGGCGGCTTTGCGCTTATCGCCCAGATGGGCAAGGCTCCTGTCAACCCACTCGCCATTTGTGGCTGGTCCGATATCACGCCCAAAGGCAAAAAGCTCATGCGCCCCAAAAAGTGCTGGATCCGCGCCGGCAAGGCCATCTCGCTATCCGACGCACCGGCCGAGCTTAAGCGCAAGGAGCGCCTGGCATGGTTTGAGTCCGAGGCCATGAACCGCGTCTACGCCATGCGCGACGAGCTGTGCGACGAGCATCCGGGCAGGTTCTAGCCATGTGTGAGAACGTCATGAATACTGCCGCGACCGCCGCTGAGGAGGTCGTCCCCACCATAGAAATCGCTGCCCACGCCGGCACCTGCTACGGCGTGCAGCGTGCGCTCGACATGGCACTGGCCGCCGCGCCGCAGGCGGAGGAGAGCGCTCAGGTCCACACGCTGGGTCCGCTCATCCATAACCCCATTGTGGTACGCGAGCTTGCCGAGGCCGGCGTCGGTCTGGCAGACACCTTGGACGACGCCGCATCGGGCACCGTGATTATCCGCGCCCACGGTGTGGTGCCGCAGGTCATCGACGCCGCTCGCGAGCGCGGCCTTACCGTGGTCGACGCCACCTGCCCCTACGTGAAGAAGGTCCACGTGGCGGCCGAGCGCCTGGTACGCGAGGGCTACCGCGTGGTAGTCGTAGGCGAGCCGGGCCATCCCGAGGTTGAGGGTATTCTGGGCCACGCCGGCAAAGATGCACAGGTCGTGAGCTGTGCCGCCGACGCCAATGCCTTGTCGCTCAAGGGCAAGGTGGGCCTGGTCGTGCAGACCACCCAGACCGCGCAGAACCTCGCCGAGGTTGTGGCAGCTATCACCCCGCGCGTGCAGGAGCTGCGTGTGATCAACACCATCTGCGCCGCCACGAGCGAGCGCCAACAGGCAGCAGCCACACTTGCCAACCGCTGCGACTGCATGGTCGTGGTGGGCGGCAAGAACTCGGGCAACACCCGCCGCCTGGCGCAGATTTGCGCAGACGCCTGCGAGCGCACGCATCACATCGAGGAAGCTTCCGAGCTCCAGGCCGCGTGGTTTACCGACGCTCACCACATCGGCATCACCGCCGGAGCCTCCACCCCACAAGAGCACATCGAACGCGCAGTTGCGCGCATCAAGGAGCTTTGCCGCTAACCATGGACCAGACCGTACCCGCATACGCCGCCGAGGTGGCCGATTACGGGCGCAGCCGCGACCCCGAGCCGGGTGATGGCGCGCTCGTAAAGAACGTGCGTCCCGAGTCGCCCGCATGGGATGTGGGTATCGAGCCGGGCATGCGCGTGCTCACGGTCAACGGCGAGCAGCTCACCGACATGATCGTGTGGCTCTGGGAGGCCGACGACGACACCGTCGAGCTTGAGGTTTTCGACCCGCGCGACAACAGCGTCACCCCCGTCGAGCTCGACCGTTTCCCGGGAGAGGACTGGGGCCTTGAGTTCGATGGCCCTATCTTCGACGGCATGCGTACCTGCGTAAACGCCTGCGTGTTCTGCTTTATGACGATGCTGCCCAAGGGCGGCCGCTCCACACTCTATATTCGCGACGACGACTATCGCCTGAGCTTTTTGCAGGGCAATTTTGTCACGCTGACCAACCTTTCCGACGAGGACGTGCAAAACGTCATCGATCGCAACATGAGTCCGATGAACGTGTCGGTCCATGCCGTAAGCCCCGACGTCCGCCGCCGCATGATGGGCCGCAACGCCCAGCGAGGCATGGATGTGCTCGAGGCCATTATGTCCGCCGGCATCGAGATTCACGCGCAGATCGTGTTGTGCCCCGGCATGAACGATGGCGAGGAGCTGGAAAAGACCCTGCGCTTTTGCGAGGAGCACGAGCAAATCACCAGCCTGGGCATTGTGCCGCTCGGTTTTACCAAGCACCAGAACCGCTTTAGCTGGTCCTACAGCGACAAGCCCGAGCTCGCGCGCGAAACCATTGCCATGATCCGACCCTTCCAGGACCGCGCATACGAGCGCTTTGGCCGCCACACGTTCCAAATGAGCGACGAGTTCTATCTGGACGCCGGCATCGAGCCGCCCGAGGCGGACTTTTACGACGGTTACCCGCAGTACTACGACGGCATCGGCATGATCCGCTCGTATCTGGACGAGACAGACGATGTCCTTGCCGCCGACGCCGAGCGCCTTGCCCGCGTTCGCAAGGCTATGACCGACCGCGACCAGCGCCTGGTATGTCTTTCGGGCGCCAGCGCACGCGATACCGTGGCCCGCTTCGTGGAGTCTCCACAGGGCCTTTCCGGCACCGTCACGGCCATCAAGAACCGCTACTTTGGCGGCAACGTGGACGTGACCGGCCTCATCGTCGCGAATGACATCCTGGAGCAGCTGCCGCAAGACCTGTCGGGGGTTATGCTCTTTGTGCCTAAGCTCATGTTCAACGCTGACGGCATGACGCTTGACGAGTATCATCGTGACGATTTACTCGCAAGCCTTACCAGTCGCGGCGCCGAGGTTCATGTGGTGTCGACCATGCCGCATGAGCTGCTCGATACCCTGGAGCACATCCTTGGCATTGTGCCTGCCGACTCTACTAATTCCACTGACCCTACCCATTAAAGGAGAGCAGATGAAACCTATCGTCGCCGTCGTCGGACGCCCCAACGTGGGCAAGTCCACGCTCGTTAACCGCCTGGCCCAAACCTCGGACGCCATTGTCCACGAGTCCCGCGGCGTCACGCGCGACCGCTCGTATCACACGGCCGATTGGAACGGCCGCGAGTTCACCATCGTCGACACGGGCGGTATCGAGCCGCTCAAGAGCGACGACGTCTTTGCCACGTCCATCCGCGACCAGGCGCTCGCCGCCGCCGAGGAAGCCGCCGTCATCCTGTTTGTGGTCGACGGCCGCACAGGCGTCACCGAGGAAGACGAGTCGGTCGCACGCATGCTCAAGCGCTGCGACAAGCCGGTCTTTCTGCTGGTGAACAAGCTCGATAACCCCGATCGCGAGAACGACAGCATCTGGGAGTTCTATTCGCTTGGCATCGGTGAGCCCACGCCGCTCTCGGCCCTGCATGGCCACGGCACGGGCGACCTGCTCGACGACATCGTGGCCCTGCTCCCCGAGGAAGAGGACGAGGTCGCCGACGAGTTCCCCGATGCGCTGAACGTCGCCATCATCGGCCGCCCCAACGCCGGTAAGTCCTCGCTGTTCAACCGCATCCTGGGTGCCGACCGCTCCATCGTGTCCAACATCGCCGGCACCACGCGCGACGCCATCGATACCGTCGTGGAGCGCAACGGCAAGCACTACCGCATGGTCGACACCGCGGGCATTCGCAAGAAGAGCACCGTGTACGAGAACATCGAGTACTACTCCATGGTCCGCGGCCTGCGCGCCATCGACCGCGCCGACGTGGCGCTGCTCGTCGTCGACGCATCCGTGGGCGTCACCGAGCAGGATCAGAAGGTCATGGGCCTTGCCATCGAGCGCGGCTGCGCCATCGTGGTGCTGCTCAACAAGTGGGACCTGCTCGACGACGACCGCAAGCGCGAGGCCTGCATGGAGACCATCGACCGCCGTCTGGGCGTCATGGCTCCC
>CALJNY010000335.1 GCA_937981515.1 uncultured Collinsella sp.
GCCCAACCGCGCTCCTTGAGCTCGTCCAGATCGATCCCAAAAGGTGCCACCTGGGCAGCCGCAAGGTCGTCCGGCGAGAAGTCGAAGTACTCGCCCAAGCCGCAGGCCGCAGCCAACCCGGCAAAAATCTCCCGCCCCGGTCTCGTGTCGTCATGCTGCACAGGCAGCACGGCGTTGCGGTAGAACACGCGCGAATCGTTGGCGCCCACGACTGTGCCCACACCGCGGTCGGCCTCCAGATACGTCACGTCGGGCAGCACGAAGTCAGAAGCACGCGCCGTCTCGGACCAACGAATATCAATCGTCACAAGCAAGTCGAGCTGCTGCAAAATACCCAACCAAGCCTGTGCATTGCCATAGCCCGCACCGGGGTTACTGGCATAGACGATGAGCCCACGCAAATCGCCGGCAAGAATCGACTGACCGATGGTCGTGCACAGCCCGCGCACCGGATCAACCAGTGGATAGCGCTCGGACCCCAGCTTGGACTCGCGCGGCACCGGCGGAGTCGCAAAGCGCGTGGGATCGAGGTCGCCCAGTGAAAGCGGTGTGGGCGGATTGAGCGCGCCACCCGCATGTCCAATACAGCCCAGCAGCACATCGACCAAGCAGATAGCGCGTGCGGTCTGGGTGCTATTGGCATACGCGATGCCGATGCCACCATGAAAGCCCGCATCCACCACAGTGGCAGGCGCTGCGGCAGCGAGATCGCGCGCCGTGGCGACAATCTCTGCGGCCGGCACGTCGCACATCGACTCGGCCCACTCGGGCGTCCAAGCACTGGCCGCCTGCGCCAGCTCGTCAAAACCCGAGGTATAGCGGTCCACGAACTCGTGATCGTACAGGTTCTCGGCAATCAACACGTGGACAATACCCAACAGCAGCGCCAAGTCGCAGCCCGGGCGCACGCGGAGCCAGCGGTCGGCAAGCGCGGCCGAGCCGCTGCGCCGGGGGTCAACCACGATGATCTTCGCCCCGCGCCGGCGCGCATCGTTGAGCGCATCGACGGCCCCCATCGTCGACGAATCGACAATGGAACGCCCCAGGTACATGATGCAGTCGGTATGCGCCAGGTCGGAGGCGGGACTATAGCCCAGGCTGTGCTCCCAACCGGTAAGTCGGCTCACCTCGCAGGCGCCATCGGCACCGTACACGTTGGGCGAACCCAGCGCATGCATAAAACGATACGCCCAGTAGCGGTCGAACGAGGGCACACCAAGTGTCATGCCCAGCGCACGGGGCCCGCGCTCGTCAACAATCCCCAAAAGGCGCTCGGCAATCTGAGCAAACGCCTCGTCCCAGGTAATCGCATCAAACCCCGAGCCATCCCGGCGGCGTCGCATGGGGTGCACAATGCGGTCGCGCTCGTCAAACGGCATTGCCAGGCGATGCCGTCCGCGGGCGCAAAGGGCACGCGCCGCGCACGGATGCCCTGGCACCGGCAACTCGGCCGCCACGCGACCGTCCTCAACTCGTGCCGCAAAGGCGCAATCGGCATAGCATCCCACGCATGTGGTCACCACGGCGCGACCGTCACGCTTCACAGCAGATGCCATCTCGATTACCCCTTTCACAAGCCAAACACAACAGGCCAACAGCCCGGGAACGAGCCCCAGGCCAAAAAAGCCTCCCGCACGGCAACGCCCCGCGGGAGGCCCAACGTCTAACAGACGGTATCTTACGCCTCGGACTTCTTGGCGTAGATAAACCAGTAGCCGAGCGCGACCAGAACCGCGCCGCCCACGATGTTGCCCAGCGTGGCGGCGGACAGGTTAAACGCAATGCCCGCAGCGTTGAGTGCATCGGCGCCGGCGACGTCGGCACCGTAGCCGCATGCATGCATCACGGCACCCATGGGCAAAAAGTACATGTTGGCGACGCAGTGCTCAAAACTGCAGGCCACAAAGGCGGCGATGGGCAGCAGAATGCCCACAACCTTATCGACCACGGTCTTGCCGGCGGTACCGATCCACACGGCCAGGCACACAAAGATGTTGCACAGGATACCGCGGAAGAAAATCGTCACCCAGTCGATCGTCACCTTGCCGGCGGCGACGCTCACCATGGAATTGGCGACCGCCTCGCCGTTGAGCTTGTAAATGCCGGCCATGTACACCAAAAAGACGATGAACAGGGCACCGACAAAGTTACCGACCCATACGACGGCCCAGGCCTTGAGCATCTGGGCCAGGGTGATCTTTTTACTCTTGAGCGCGCAGACCATAAGCGAATTACCGGTAAACAGCTCGGCGCCGCACACCAGCACGAGCACCAGGCCCAGGCAAAAGCACAGGCCGCCCACGACGCGCTGGGCGCCCCAGCCCAGCGTGCTATCGCTCAAGAACACGGTAAAGAACAGGCCGCCGAAGGCAATGAACGCGCCGGCGAACATCGCCAAAACAAAGGCCTTTGCGACCGGCAGGTTAGCCTTGGTCACGCCGGCGGCCTCGGTCTTGGCCTCGATCGCGGCGGGCGCCAGGCAATCGGGAGCGGGGTACTCCGCCTTGGAATCTGCCATGTCAATCACTTCTTTCCTAATCAGCAGGGACAAGCGCTCCTATTGCTCTTGTCCCAAGCGGACAAAGTGGGAAAAGTCGTTGGCGGCCACGGCGTCGTACACGGCGTCGACGGCGTCAAAGACCTCCGGGGACATAGGGTTGTAAAACTCCGTATCGCCCGGCTGAATCCCTATGAAGACGATATCTTCGCACGATTGCTCGATTTCCTCGATCAGAATCGACAAAGGGAGCGAATGCGTGGTGAACATCGACTTGCGGGCCACATCGCGCTTATCGAGCAGGCGGATAGACCCGACGGGTAGCGCCATGTCGGCGGCATCGACCAAGACCAGGCGAGGCGGACGCTCGCGCTTGACCTCGATGATGTCGTCCTCGGGCGTTAGGCCACCGTCGATGGTGTACCAACCGGCAATGGGCGCGTCCTCCATCTTTTTGGAGAGCACGGGGCCGGCGGCATCGTCGGCACGCAGCACGCTTCCCGCCGTGAGCACGATACCCGCAAACGGGGCGCCGTTCACACGTCCATCCACAACGCGACCCATTACTGCAACCTTCCCGTCAGGTACACGCCCGACACATCGCGCACGCGCTCAACCAGATCGCGGAACTTCATCAGAAACGCGACCTGCTGGGCATGCAGGCCAAAGTCGTCGTCGAACACCGAGATGCCGGCCTTGGCCGAGCCGCGAAAACCGCGCTCGTCGAGCAGCGTGTCGCAGGCCTCGAGCAGCGACGGCACCGCCGCCTTGTCAAGCTGGCACTCGCCAAAGGAGCGGATGGCCTCGAACTTGGTCTTGGCCTCCCCCTCCGGCAGCGCATCGACGAGCGAATAGAAGACATCCACCGGCACCGACAGGCGCGGCTCAAAGCAATCGAGCACGCCGGTGTGGTGGCCCACGGCGAGCGTGTAGTACAGCACGTCGCAGGCCTCCTGGGGAACGTCTTCCTCGGTCTCCACAAACTTACGCGTGAGCTCATAGAAGACCACCTGGTCGGGCGCATGGCCCAGGCAGGGGTCGGCGACGCCCTCGGCGGCCTCGTCGCTTGCGCGCGAGGCATCGCCAAAGGAGCCGCCGAGCATACCGGGGCCCGCAAAGTAACCAGAGCGGTCCGTGAGCTCCATCTAGTGACCTCCGGCCAGCACCAGATCCTGCAGCGCCGAGTAGACCTCAACGCGGCGCGGATCGTCCTGCTTGTCGATGAGCAGCGCCATGGCACCTCGGATATCACCCTTGGGCGCGCCCTCGAGCGTATCCATAAACTCGTTGGCCAGGTCGCGGCCGTAACGGTAGCCGCTCATGGCGCGAGCCTCGCGCTCGATGGCAACGCGCAGCTTGTACGGCACGCCGGGGTGCAGGATATCGGCCTGCTCGCCGGCAGCCTCCACCGTGGTCTCGGCATGGAGCTTTTGGTCCAGCAGGCCAAGTGTCATGGCAAAGCCGTAGACGGTCTGCGCGGGGCTGGGCGGGCAGCCGGGGATGTAGACATCGACCGGCAGAATCTTATCCGTGCCGCCCCAGACGCAGTAGTTGTCGTAGAAGATGCCGCCGGTGCAGCCGCACGCGCCATAGGACACCACGATCTTGGGATCGGGTGCGGCCTCAAACGCGCGCAGGGCCGGCATGCGCATGGCACGCGTCACGGCGCCGGTGTACAGCAGCACATCGGCGTGACGGGGCGAGGGCACGACCTTGATGCCAAAGCGCTCGACGTCAAAGACGGGCGTGATGGAACCGAAGATCTCGATCTCGCAGCCGTTGCAGCCGCCGCAGTCGACACGGTAGACGTACACCGAGCGCTTGATCTTCTTAAGAAGGGTCGCCTTGGCCTTCTCGATGCTCTCGTCGAGCTCGATCTTGGTCGGGCGGTACTGAAGCCGCTCGGGCAAAAGCGTGGGTTCGGCCATGGTTACTCCTCCTTCGTTTCAAAATCCATGATGATGCCCTCGACCGGCGCCGGACCGGCGGGAATCTCGGGCGCATCGGGGTTAAGCTCGCGGTCGATATACTCCGTGTTCACACCGTGGCCGCCCAGATACTCCATGCCGGGGCCCTGGGGCTCACCGGACGCAAGCGTCTCGTTGGCAGCCATGCCGTGCG
>CALJNY010000336.1 GCA_937981515.1 uncultured Collinsella sp.
CTTGCGGCACTTATCGGTCGCATAGGGACAACGAAGCGAGAACACGCAGCCCTCGGGCAGGTTCATGAGCGAAGGCGGGTTGCCGTGAATCGGCGTAAGCGGCTTCTTCTCTTCGATGGCCTGCTCCGGGATGGAGCGGATAAGGCCCCAGGTGTAGGGGTGGCGGCTCTCGTAGAAGATTTCCTCAGCAGTACCGAACTCGACGGGACGGCCGGCGTACATAACCATGATCTTGTCGGCCATGTCGGCGACGACGCCCAGGTCATGGGTAATCATGATGATGGCGTTGCCGTTCTTCTCCTGCATTTCCTGCATAAGCTCAATAATCTGAGCCTGGATGGTAACGTCCAGAGCCGTCGTGGGCTCGTCGGCAATCAGAATATCGGGATCGCAGGCAAGAGCCATGGCAATCATGACGCGCTGACGCATACCGCCAGAGAACTGGTGCGGATACTCGTTGACGCGCTTCTCGGGCTCGGGAATACCAACGAGGTCCAAAAGCTCGGTGGCACGCTTGAGTGCCTCCTGCTTGGAGTAGCCACGGTGCAGACGAAGGCCCTCACCCACCTGCTTGCCGATCTTATAGACCGGGTTCAAGGAGGTCATAGGATCTTGAAAGATCATCGCGATATCGTTGCCGCGAATGTGCTGCATCTCTTCCTCGGTCATCTCGAGGATAGAACGACCGCGATAGCGAACGTCGCCGCCCTCGATCTTCCCCGGAGGCATCGAAATAAGGCCCATGATGGTCATGGCGGTCACGGACTTACCGGAGCCGGACTCACCGACGACGCCAAGGGTCTCGCCGCGATCGAGCGTGTAGGAGACACCGTCGACAGCGCGAACGACGCCATCCTCGGTATGGAAATACATCTTAAGGTCATCGACCTCGAGCAGATGCTGGCCCTCGGGAACCGGCTGGTCCTTCAGGTCCACATAGTTCTTGTTCTTCTTCATCCTTATGCGTCCTTCATCTTGACGTCGAGGGCGTCGCGCAGACCGTCACCCAGCAGGGTGAAGGCGAGCACCGTCGAGAGAATTGCCAGACCGGGCATGATCATCATCCAGGGAGCAGTCAGAAGATACTGCTGACCGTCCTGAATCATGGAGCCCCACGAAGGCGTAGGCGGAATAACGCCCATGCCGAGGAAGGACAGAGCGGACTCGGTCAGAATGGCGCCACCAATGTTCATGGTCGCATAGACCACGATGGAGGCGACAGAGTTCGGGAAGATGTGACGCACGACGATACGAGCATCAGATGCACCCATCGCGCGTGCAGCGTCAACATAGTCGTTTTCCTTGACTGTCAAGATTGCAGAGCGGAAGACGCGCGCAATCGAAGGCCATCCGAGAATGCCGATGGCGATAAAGACGTTCTGAAGACCACGGCCGATAACGGCGATCATGGCGACGACGAACAGCACGTACGGGAACGCCAGGAAGATATCCGCGCAGCGCATGATGATCGTATCCCAGATGCCGCCGTAGAAACCGGCCAGAGCACCCATGACCAGACCAATCAGCGTGGAGATCGCAGTGGCCATAATACCGACGGAAAGCGAAACGCGTGCACCGTAGATAACGCGGACGAGAATGTCGCGACCAAGGGCGTCGGTGCCAAACGGGTGCTCTGCACACGGAGCCAGCAGCGACGTCTGGGCCATGGTGGTCGAGTCCGAAGCCGTCGGCGAACCGAGCCAGGGCTTAGCCCACAGATCTGCGGTCAGGGCAACCACAACGACGATGATGATCCAGCAGACACCGATAACGGCGAGCTTGTTCTTACGAAGACGCTTAAAAGCGTCGCCCCACAGCGTGCGGGACTTGGCGGGAGCAGATGCGGCCTTGGTGGCGGTAGCCTGCTCCTGAGACTGAGAATCAGTTTCCTGCATGAGACGTACCTCCCTTAGGCCTTATCCGACGGACCGCCAAGGCGGATGCGCGGGTCGAGGAATGCATAGCTAATGTCGACGAGCAGGTTGATCACCATGACGACGACGACGATGAGCGTAACTCCGCCCATAACGATGGGCCAGTCACGCATGCTAATGGCGCGATAGACCTCATAGCCGATACCGGGCCAGTTAAAGACCGTCTCGGTCAGGATGGCACCAGAAAGCATGCCGCCAAAGTCGACACCAATATAGGTAACGACAGGGATGAGTGCATTCTTAAGCGCGTGCTTGATGATGATCGCGCGATTGGAGAGACCCTTGGCCTTTGCCGTGCGGATGTAATCCTGGTTCATGACGTCAAGCAGCTGCGAGCGCATAATGCGGGCGGCGTAAGCGGTCGAAACCGAAGCCAGCGTAATGGTCGGGAGCACATAGTGCATCCAATCCTGATACTGAGAGCTGGAACCACCGGCACCCGAGATCGGCATGGAGAATGCACCGCCCGTGGCGTCCTTGAGAATGACGCCAAAGAACAGTTGCAGCAACATACCGAGCCAGAAGGCCGGGACGGCAACGAGGATCGACGTGGTGAGCGTTACCAAAATATCCCAGAAGGAATAACGCTTTACCGCCGAAATGATACCCGCACCGATACCCATGATTGCCTCGAGCACGATGGCGCACGCGGCAAGTTTGACCGTATACGGATACTTCTGGGCAAAGATTTCCGTAACCGGCAGCTTACGCTGATACGAATTGCCCAGATCGCCATGAAGCAGGCCGTTCATGTAATACAAATAACGGTCCACGAGCGACGTTTGAACGGGGTCGCCGTTCTCGTCAAGAATCGCGTTGCCGTCCTCGTCCGACTGGACCAGGTGATAGCGGACGCGAAGCTGAAGCTCCACCTCGGGGGACAGAGCCTTGTCTCCACCGATCAGCTTGATCGGATCTCCCGGCACGATATTCTGGAGGGCGAACAGAATCAGCGTAACGCCCAAAAACACCGGGATGAACTGAAGCACACGTTTAACGATGTACTTACCCATACCACTCCCCTATCTAGGGATTAACCTAAATGGGATGCCGATCGCCAGACCGGCATCCCAAAATTACCATCAGCCAGTTTACCCCAGGTTAGGGAGAACTGTATGTTTCCCATGAGGTCTACGTAAATACTTGACCCTCACGGAAGCTGCAAACTCTTAGGCGAGCTCAGCGGTACCCAGATCGGCATGCTTCTGCGGATCGACATAGAGGTGCTTGATGCGATCGGAGCCGACGATGGTGTGCGTGTAGAACATCACCGGGATGACCGGGCAGTCGGCAGCGACCATTGCGTCGGCCTCCTGCATCTTAGCGACGCGCTCCTCGTCGTCAACAATAGTACGAGCCTCGTCGACCTTGGCGTCGAACTCGGGGTTGTTGTAACCAGAGCGGTTGTCGCCACCGAGGGAGTCGGAGTGGAACAGCGGATACAGGAAGTTGTCCATGATCGGGTAGTCGGCAATCCAACCCAGACGACCGAACTGATAGTTAAAGTTCTGATACTGCTCGAGCAGGGCAGACCACTCAGGGGTATCGGAGACAGCGGTAACGCCAACCTTGGCGAGGTCGCCGATGATGGACTCCATGATCTCCTTGTGACCGCCGTCCTGGTTGTAGGAAAGGGTCACGCTAATGCCACGATCCCCGTTAGCGCCAGCGGGAGCAACCTTGTCGAGGTACTCATTAGCCTTGTCGACATCGTAGGCGCAGAACTCCCATGCACCCTCCTTGTAGCCATCGATGCCCGGAGGAACAATGCCGTCGGCAGGGGTACGGGTACCCTTGAAGATGGTCTTGCAGATGGCCTCACGGTTGATGGCCAGGGAGATGCCCCTACGCAGGTCGGCGTTGTTGAACGGCTCGGCCGTGGTGTTGCAGGTCAGATAGTACGTGGAAGGCTCGGCGCCGAGCAGCATGCGCTCGCCGTCACCCATGGTGTAGCCGTCCTTGGACACGCCGCGATCCTTCTTGGCGGCATCGATCTGAGCAACGGGAACGTCGCAGACATCGAGGTTACCGGCCTGGAACTCCTTGTAAGCAGTCTCCATGTCCTTGATGACCTGGAAGTGGATGCCATCGATCTTGGCCTTGTCGCCATAGTAATCGTCGAACTTCTTGACGTTGATCTCCTGGCCATCCTCCCACTTGCCGTCCATCATGAACGGGCCGTTACCGACCGGGGCAAGGTAGAAGCTCTTGACATCGGACTCGGCGCACTCGGGAACCGGGGCCAGGGCCGGGTGAGAAGCGACGAAGGGGAAGTCGGCGTAAGCGGAAGACAGCTTGACGACGAGGGTCTCATCGTCGGGGCAAGTAACACCGCTGAGCTCGGTAGCGTTACCGGCAAGCAGGTCGTCATAGCCCTCGACCATGGAAAGGTGATAGGAGACCTCGGAAGGGCCATACTCGGTAGCGATGGCCGACTTGGTGTTGACCAGACGCTCCCAACCGAGCTTGAAGGACTTGGAGGTAACGTCGTCACCGTTGTGGAACTTGGCCTTCTTGATCTTGAAGGTAAACTCGGTGGCGTCGTCGTTGGACTAAAAGGACTCGCAAGCCAGCGGAACGATCTCGCCCTTCTCGGCGTCGTAAGAGGGCAGAGCGTCAAAGAGCTGGTACTCGACCTGAGTGCCCTGGTCCTCCTGGACATTGTAGGGGTCGATGCAGACCGGG
>CALJNY010000337.1 GCA_937981515.1 uncultured Collinsella sp.
CATATTGATGAGTCCTGGCATGAGATACGCCCCTGCCAGATCGATGACCTCGGCACCTGCAGGCGCCTGCGCCACAGCACTCGGCCCCATCCACGTGATGACACCGCGCTCAACGGCCACGGCCATATCGGGCTGCGGCTCCATATGTTCCGAACCATCCAGGACGGTCGCATTGATAAACAACGTGGAACGATCGGCAGACGCCATATCGAGCTCCTCCCTCACAATTAACTTGAACATTTGTCCATTATCACCTAGTCCCGCTGGATTGCTGCAGACGCATCGGTTAACGGAGGGAAGAGGGGATGTGGGGGACGGAATACGTTGCAGTCCCACCCCAGCGACACCAAGGAAATGTCTCGATCTGTAACAGGTACAGGGTTATTGGGCCCCTTGCTGTTACAAATCAAGACATTCGGTCGACGTTTCACCGGTTTGTCTCGATCTGTAACAATTACGAGCTCAAACAACCTCTAAACGTTACAGATCGAGACAAAACCTCTCAGCGCCCATACCACTGACGTCTCCACTCCTCAGCCAATTCAGCCTGCCGAGGAATAGCGCCAGCCTCATTTTCTCGACAAGCTTCCCCGGGTCTTTGAGTTCGTTAAACGTAAACCGAAGCACCTTATGCCCGAGCATTGTCAGATGAGATTCCCACTGACGCTCTGCCACGAATGGGTCGACCGACTCCCGGCCCTCGCCGTTCTGCAGGGTGTACTTCCCCTTTCCATCGAGCTCGCCGATGACACACATCCCGTCCTCGAGCCGCCAAAAATAGTCGACGCGAAACACCTGGCTCGGATCGAGCGGGTCGCGAAACTCCACCTGCAGCTCCGGAACCGGAAAGCCGTACGCAATAAAGAATGCTCGGAACCGAGACTCGCCGCCGTTTTCGGACAGCCCGTCCGCATACGACGCAATCGCCTGTGCCCTGCGATACCCTCGCCTGCCCTCGCAATCGGCGCGGAGGCGCTCGCACAAATCCCCACGTGATACGTCTTTCACCCGCAGTGCAGAATCGGCAATTGCCAACCCGTAGGAGAACGGCGCACGCAGCAAGCAATCCTCCACCGTGCGCCAAAACGACGTCACCCGCACGCCATCAACACGCTCGAGCGCGCCCGCAATCTGCGGACGCAACAACCTGCACCCGCCGCTCAACGTCACCGAACAGCAAGTCTTAACAAGGAAACGCGGCCCGAGCAGATCATTCGGCACCTCCAGATCCCATATCAGCGCGGCGTCATATCCCCAAAACGCCCAATCGGGATGAAACTCCGCAAACCCCTTGATGGTCCCCCGAGCCCGCTCCGACGGCGTCAACGCATCCCAATCATGCTGAAAACAGAACAGGTACGGCTCGGGCTCCGCGATATCGTCGGTTCCAACATGGCGTCGCAGCCACATGAGCTCGGTATTGTCATGCGTTGCGAGCAGCGCACCTTGCTTGGCCGTCTCCGTGAGCCGCGCGAGCATCCTATTCCGCGCCAACGTGTTGCGAGTCGCATGTTTGTGTTTGAGAACGGTATTAGACACTTTCATCACCACCACGTCAGACAAATGGGCCATCGTCACCGTTGCCTCCGCTGACAAATGTCTTGATCTGTAACAGGAAGACAGTCTTTGAGCCTCTAGTTGTTACAGAACAAGATCTTTCGGCAGCCGCCAACCTTCCGTCTCAATCTGTAACAGTTACGGGCCCAAACAGCCGCCAAACGTTACAGATTGAGACAAAGTCAGGGCTGTAGGGCGGCACCAGTCACATCCCCTACTCCCATTCTTGTTCGTAGATGTTGAGGGACTTTACGTAGCGCCCCTGGGCGCCCATGATGTCGCGGACCAGGCGCAAAAAGAAGCTGACGCACGAGGTGTCAAAGCCGTCCTGCAGATCCTCGGGATGCACCGCGCCCGGCCCGTCGACCGCCGTGTCGCTCAGGCGCGCGATGTCATACAGGTAGAGCTGTCCCGCCGTCAGCCAGACATCGTCGACGCACGCGAGTCGCACCGCAATCGCACCATCGTTCCAATGCTCCTTTTGCACGATATGTGGGTCGTAGACGTCAAAGCGACGGTCGGTGCGCGTGTCCTTCAGCACGACCATGCCAGTCGCGGGATCCTTGTCCAAAATGCCAAAGCGCGAGAAATACTGCGTGTCGCGCACCTGCTTAAGTCGCCCGAGCGAAACAGGAGAAATTGACGCTGGCGGCTCGTCCACAAACAGCTCCAACAGCGTCTTGCCGCGGTAATAGGGGCGCTCAAACAACAGCCAATCGGTAAACGCCATGTTGTAGGCCATGATTTCGTTTTGAGAAGGTTCCTCGCAATAGCTGAGCCACGGATCGACGATAATCTCGAACTGCTCGCGCGCCGGCTCCAGGAATTGAAACTTCCGCAGCATCCAAAAGTGAGCCATGTCGGCAATATCGTTGCCGACGGCTTCGGCCAGTTGCGCTCGGTCAAAAACTTGGTCAGTCATGGCATCCTCCTCAAACTGATGAACCTCAATTTGAGCTTACGAGGAGGGCGAGCAGCCACTGTCAGCGCGGGCAAAATAGGCCTTCGACTGCAAACCAGATACTAACCAAATACTTGACGGGACACTTGACCGAATGAGCGAACCGCAAAGAAACCGCAGGTAGACATAGACAGCCAACCTGCCCTTTTGAGCCAGATGTCCGCAGCCACCACAGAAAAAGCAGAGTAGCACAGTCGCAAACGTCGACAAATGAACACTCGCACGTCGACAAACGGGCAAATCGCTCGCAAAGAGTGTCCCCAACGACTAGACAAAAAATGACTAGTCATTGGGGACGTTCTTAAATGACTACTTTACAGCGCAAGCGCCTCGGCGACTTCGGCTGCGCAGGCCAGGGCATCGGCCATGGCGTTCACAACGAGCGAGCTGCCGTTGCGGGCATCACCCGCCACATACACCGGCGCGGCATCCGCGGCGACACCCTCCGTGCGAGCCGCGAGGTGCGAGCCCTCGGCAGCCATCACCGGCAGCGGACGACCAACGGTGGCAACAGGCACGCCGACAGCTTCGAACACACTGTGCTCCGGACCCGTAAAGCCGCAGGCGATGAGCACCAGCTGCGCCGGCACCTCATGCTCGGAGCCCGAGATGCGCTCCGGCTTGCCGGCCGACCAATCCAGATCGACCACGCGCAGACCCGCGGCCGTGCCTTTCTTGTCCAGCAGTACCTCGAGCGTATCCACGCCCCAGGCGCGCATCTCGCCACCCATGGCAGCGATAGCCTCCTGCTGACCGTAGTCGGTCTTCTTAACGTTGGGCCACTGCGGCCAAGGGTTGCTCGCTGCACGCTTATCGGGCGCGACCGGCAAGAACTCAAACTGACGCACGCTGCGCGCACCCTGGCGCACCGCGGTACCTACGCAGTCGTTGCCGGTATCGCCACCGCCAATGACCACAACATCTAGGCCGCGCGCGTTCACCGCGGGCTCGCCGCCATCGAGCACCGAGACGGTCGAAGCCGTCAGGTAGTCCACGGCATACACCACGCCCGGGGCATCCACATTCGTAGCCGAAAGACCGCGCGGGGCACGGGCACCAGCAGCCACCACGACGGCGTCAAAGCCATCGAGCTTGGCCGCCACCGCAGGATCCGTCACATCGGCGCTCAACTCAAACACAATGCCCAGCTCGCGCATGAGCGCCACGCGGCGCTCGACCACGGACTTCTCGAGCTTCATGTTGGGAATGCCGTACATGAGCAGACCACCCGGACGGTCGTCACGCTCAAACACCGTCACGCGCGCGCCGCGACGCGCGAGCTCCCATGCTGCCACCAGACCAGCAGGACCGGAACCCACCACGGCAACCGTAGGTGCACCCTCCCCCGCCGGCTCAAAGCGACGCGGACCGCCATTTGCCCACTCATGGTCGCTGACCGCGCGCTCGTTGTCATGGATCGTCGTGGGTTGGCCATCGACCGAACCCAAGTTGCACGCGGCCTCGCACAGCGCCGGGCACACGCGACTCGTGAACTCGGGCATGGGCGAGGTGAGCGACAGACGCTCGGCAGCCTCGTCCCAGCGGCCACGGTACACCAGCTCATTCCACTCGGGAATCAGGTTGTGCAGCGGGCAGCCGCTCGGGCGTGCCTTGCCAAAGCTCGCGCCCATCTGGCAAAACGCCACGCCGCACATCATGCAGCGGCTCGCCTGGGCGCGCCGTGCGTTGTCACCGAGCTCCACGTACAGCGGATCAAAATCATGGCTGCGCTCCTCCACGGGACGAAGCTCGTGGGTCACGCGATCGATATCAAGAAAAGCACCGGGCTTACCCATGGCACTTACGCCTCCTTCTTGGTCGAAGCAACAGAACCGGTAGCGGCCACGGGCGCAGCGCCAGCCGCACCGCCC
>CALJNY010000338.1 GCA_937981515.1 uncultured Collinsella sp.
GCCAGACCGGAGGGGCCCCGGGGGCGGGAATCTGGGCGTACACATTTCCTACACATCTTGTGATCCGACTAACGTTTGCCAGCCGTCAACTACCGCTCGCCGAGCATCTCTTTATATAAGGCAGTCTCATGGTTAAAGCGGATACGTCCCCCTAGCTAAAGCACAGCCAGCATCGAGCAACTCATCACGTTCTTCCACTGAGAACCCCTCGGCGTAGACGCGCACCACTGGTTCGGTCCCGCTAGGACGGACCAGCAGCCACGTGTCATCCTCGAATGACAGACGCAAGCCGTCCATATGACTAACGTTTTGCGGCACCTTGCCACAAATCGACTTGGGGTTTACGCCCGGCAGCAGGGTTCGTAACGTTTCGGCATCTTCGGCCTCAAGGCGCAAGTCGCGTCGACCGTAACTCGTCTTACCAAAACTGTCCTCGAGTTGGTCGACCAGAACGCCCAAAGGCGCGTCCGTCTTTGCCATAAGCTCACACAGAATCAGACAGGCGAGGATTCCATCGCGCTCGGGCATATGCGCAGCGATGCCGATACCACCGGCTTCTTCGCCGCCCATGAGGACGCCGCCCTTCTTCATCTCCGCCGCTATATATTTGAAACCGACTGGTTTGACGGTCACGCGGCAGCCAAGCGCCTCGGCAATGCGACGCACGAGCGTCGAGCATGAAAGATTGACGACGACGCGCCCCTCCAAATTACGAAATTGAACCAAGTCGCCCAAACCGAGCGCCATGATCTGATGCGGATGTATATATCTGCCGCGCTCGTCAACCGCGCCGATACGGTCGGCGTCGCCGTCGGTCACCAGGCCAGCGCAAGCTCCGTCCTCGATAACCGTGCGCTCGCAAGCGTCCACCCACGGTTCAACGGGGTCGGGGCAGATATCTTCTTGGTCAGACGCCTGCCCGGCGTGAATCTCGTGCACCTCAACGCCAAGCTCGCGCAGCAAGTCGGCTAGATAGCCCTGGGCTGCGCCGCCCATGGGATCGACAACCACGCGCAAGTGCGCGGCGCGGATGGCTTCGGCATCGACAAACGATGCCACCGCCTGCATATAGTCAGGAATGATATCCGCGGTGCGATATTGCCCCTCGATCCCCATTGGCTCGGGAGCCATAGTCTCTTCGAGCTCTTCGATGACATCCTGGTTGGCGGTCGAGCCGTCACCCATGCGAATCTTGAGGCACAGATAGCCCTGCGGATGATGGGACCCCGTCACCATGAGCGCGCCGCACGCTTCACCGTCATAAGCCGCCGCCCACGTAAGGGCAGGGGTCGGGACAGGTCGCGAAGCGAGCACGGCGTCTAGCCCGTGCGCTGCTAGCACGCCCGCCGCAAGCTCAGCGAACTCGCGCGCCAGGGGCCGGGTGTCGAACCCTATATATACCGTTTTGCCCGGATTGGTCTTTTGCCACAACTCGCCGACGGCATCGGCGATACGGGCAACGTTATCGGCAGTGAAGTCCTCATCGACGCGAGCGCGCCAACCGTCAGTTCCAAAATGAATTATCGCGCACACGCGCAGACACCTCACAGTGTTTGGATCATGGTACGCATGGGGTATACCCGCAACATGCACTCGGCAACCTGCCGGCACCAGCATTCACCATTTGGGCAAATGCTGCCGAGGACATGCAAGCAATAAAAAAACCGCCCCGTATGGAGCGGTTTGCCCTTTATATATCGAGCGCCTCGGCCATCGCGGCCGTAGTGATTGCCGTGGTTCCACAGCAACTGCCCACCATTGCGGCACCGGCATGTCTCCATTCGATGCATGCGCGCGCGAAAGCTTCGGGGTTCTCGTGCCATACGGGGCCATCCTGAGTCTGGACCGGATCGCCTACGTTGGGACGCACCGTGACGGGAGTAGTCGCCGATGCAACCATCCTGGGCACCGCCGCGTTCGCGGCCGCAAGCGAACAGCAATTAACACCAACCGAATTTGCGCCGTGTTTTTCGGCGTACAAAACGGCTGCCTCGATGTTGAGGCCATCGCCCAACAGGTCGCCTTTATCGTCAACGACAAAACTCACCAGAACAGGCATGCCATCGGCGGCATCTCGGGCGCCGGCAAGCATGGGCTGCAAATTACGGATAGACGTCACCGTCTCGATCAGCAGACCGTCAACGCCGGCGTTGAGCAAGGCGTGCGCCTGTTCGCGCGCAATGCCTCGGATTTCACGATACTCGGCAGAGTCCTCGGCAAACCACTCAATACCGATCGGGCCCATCGAGCCTAGCAGCAGCTGAGGGTGCGCCTGGCGGGCATCGTCGACGGCCCCGCGATTGACCTCCGCCACGGACGGCGCAATCTGGTCGTGCTTGAGGGCATAGCTCGATGCCTGAAAGGTGTTGGTAATGAGCACCTGCGCGCCGGCGGCGACATACAAGCGATGGATACGAGAAACGGTCTGCGGCTCTGCCAGATTCCAAAACGCCGGTGGAATGTCGGCGGCATCGTACTCACTCAACAGAACACTGCCCATGGGGCCCTGCGCCAACAAGGTCTCGCTCGACAAGCGGCGCGTAAGTTCCTCGGCACCAAAGCGGTTGTAATAACTCGTATCCATATATATCCCGCTATTCCTCGACGCTGATTCCCTGCTTTTCGAGATAGGCGAGCCAGCGGCTCATCGTGTCCTCGGATAGCGCATGCTCCATCATGCAGGCCTCGGAATCGGCTCGCTCAAATTCGACACCGAGCTCCTGAACCAAAAACGTGCGGATGAGGCGATGACGGTACCAGATAGCCGTGCCAACCTCGCGACCGCGATCGGTCAGGATTACCTTGCCGTAGTGCGATTGCTCGACAAGCTCGGATGCCTTGAGCGCCGAAACCGCTTTATTGACCGATGCCTTGGAGACGCCAAGGCGCTGCGCGATGTCGACCGATCGCACGCCGTTGGTTTCCCCCTCTTCGCTTTCAATGCGAACCATGCACTCCAAGTAGTCTTCGTTCGCCACCGTCAGATGTAGTTCGCGCGAGCTATTTGTCGTATCCATGATCTTCCGTCCCTTCTGCATTCAATGGCTGATTCTACCCCATCCAAGCGTCGTGGTATGCCGTGGCATACCGTGCTAGAGTTCTTGTTGCACACGACGACCAAGATTGGAGCGGTCTTTATGGAAAACACCACCACGAGCCCCGATGTCCTCGAACGCTTTTTGCGCTACGTCCAGATCAACACGCAGTCCGAGGATGCAAACTGCGACCAGGTACCCTCGAGCGCCGTTCAGTTTGACCTTGCCAACGTGCTGGCTGAAGAGCTGCGCGAGCTTGGTGCGGAAGATGCCCACGTGACCGAGCACGCCTATGTCTGCGCGCATATCCCCGCAAGTGCGGGCGCTGAGGACAAGCCCGCCCTGGGCCTGATCGCCCATCTCGACACCACCGAAGTTGCACCGGGCGCCGGCGTGAAGCCGCACATCGTACACTACGAAGGCGGCGACCTGGTCTGCGGCACGGTTGACGGTAAGCCCGTTGCCATGAGTACCGCCAAGCTTCCCGCCCTGAATGACCTCGCGGGTGAGGACCTGGTCTGCAGCGATGGCACCACGCTGCTGGGCGCGGACGACAAGGCAGGCGTCGCCGAGATCATGTCGCTTGTCGCGCGTATCGCTCAGGACCCTTCTCTGCCCCATCCCGCACTCGGAATTTGCTTCTGCCCTGACGAGTAGATCGGCCACGGAGCCGAGCTGTTGGATATCGATACCTTTGGCTGCAAGTACGCCTACACGGTCGACGGCGGCCCCATCGGCGAGCTGGAGTGGGAGTGCTTTAACGCCGCCGAGGCGACCGTCCGCTTTGAGGGCCAGTCCATCCACCCGGGCGACGCTAAGGGCCGTATGGTCAACGCAGGCAATCTGTTCTGTGACTTCAACGCGTTGCTCCCCTACGTGCAGCGCCCGGAGTATACGGAAGGCTACGAGGGCTTTTATCACCTTGAGGGTGTATCTGCGACCGTCGATCACGCCACAGCGCGCTATATCGTCCGCGACCATGACGCCGCCAAGTTCCAGCAGAAACTCGACCTTGTTGATGCCGCCGCCTCGATGCTCAACCAGCGTCTGGGTGAGGAGCGCGTGACGGTCGAGATTAAGCAGCAGTATCGAAATATGGCCGAGATCGTTCGTGACTATCCCGAGCTTATTGATGTTGCCAAGGAAGCCTACCTTGCCTGCGGCGTTGAGCCCCAAGTGCTGCCGATTCGCGGCGGCACCGACGGCGCCCAGCTGTCGTTCCGCGGTCTGCCCTGCCCCAACCTTTCCACCGGCGGCTATTGCTACCACGGCGTCAACGAGTTCGTCCCGGTCAGTTCGCTCGTCAAGATGACCGACGTCCTGCAGGAGCTCGTCGCCCGCTTTGCATAAGCCTGGCTGCATAAGTCCAAAAGACGAATCGCCCCGTCCTCAACCGAGAACGGGGCGATTTTTTTGCTGCAATGAGAACAGGTTGACGCACGCCAGCCTCTTAACGCAAGGAGTGTCCCAAACTGCCGGCACAGACGATATGAGCAGGACATAAAAACATTGAGAGCCCCTGCTGCATGAAAGACCG
>CALJNY010000339.1 GCA_937981515.1 uncultured Collinsella sp.
CGACCAAGGCCCTCGTCATCATCAACCCCAACAACCCCACGGGCTCGGTCTACCCGCGCGAGGTACTCGAGGGCATCGTTGAGGTTGCGCGCAGGCACCAGCTGATGATCTTTGCCGATGAGATCTACGACCGCCTGTGCATGGACGGCTACGAGCACGTCTCGATTGCCTCGCTCGCTCCCGATCTGCCCTGCGTTACCTTTAGCGGTCTGTCCAAGTCGCATATGATCGCGGGCTACCGTATTGGCTGGATGGTGCTTTCGGGCAACCAGCGCTGCATGAGCGACTTCATCATGGGCATCAACATGCTCTCCAACATGCGCCTGTGCTCCAACGTGCCGGCTCAGTCGATCGTCCAGACGGCGCTCGGCGGCCATCAGTCGGTTAACGACTACATCCGTCCCGGCGGCCGTGTCTACGAGCAGCGCAACTTTGTGTATGAGGCGCTCAACAAGATCGACGGCATCTCGGTGGTCAAGCCGCGCGCGGCGTTCTACATCTTCCCCAAGATGGATGTGAAGAAGTTCAACATCACCGATGACGAGCAGTTCGCTCTCGACCTGCTGCACGAGAAGAAGATCCTGATCACGCGCGGCGGCGGCTTTAACTGGGCCGAGCCCGACCACTTCCGCATCGTGTATCTGCCGCGCATGGAAGTGCTCAAAGAGTCGCTCGAAGACCTCGCCGACTTCTTCGAACATTACCGCCAAAGCTAATTAGTTCCGCCGTTCTACCGAACGGCGGACCGCTTGACGCTGCGCGAGCCGCATTCACGCCAATCTGACGTTCAATTTCGAGGGCGCGACCAGAAGGTCAGCGCCCTCTCATTTCACGTCACCTTGGCGCAAATGCGGCTCGCTCGCTGTCGTGTGCTCAACCTGCGGCGTTACCATGGTCCATTAGGGACGGAGGAAAACAGATCATTTTCCTTGGTTCGCGGAACTAGATCACGATTCCGCAACAGTGGTCGATTTCGTGTTGGATGATTTCGGCGGTGTAGCCCGAGAAGTTTTTGATACGGTGGACGAAGTTCTCGTCCAGATATTCCACCTTAATGCGGCGATAACGAGTGCAGGGACGCTCGCCGACGAGCGAAAGACATCCTTCGCTCGTCTGGTAGGCATTGACCTGCTCAAGAATCTGCGGGTTGTACATAAGTAGCGACTTGCTGCCGTCCTTTACGCAGATGATGCGCTTGCGTACGCCGATCATGTTGGCGGCGAGCCCCACGCACTCGTGCTCATGCTCGTGGAGCGTATCCAGGAGGTCCTGCCCGGTCGCGGCATCGTCGGGTCCCGCGTCTTCGGAAGGCAGGCGTAAAAAGAACTCGGATTTCATGATGGGCTTAATCATGGCGGGCTCCTCATGTCTCATGCTTTCGTGGACTTTTAATAATAGCGCGGAAGGAAAGCCGCGCGTCCGCGTTACAATCGTTCGATGTTGGACCATGTTGCCAGACTCGTCGTGTACGGCGTCTGGCGTAAGTCTAGGGCTCATTTTCGCCCTGGACTGTTCCTCTGGGGCGATGCGACTGTCGTTTCAAGAGGAAGGAAATGCATGGGGACCAAATCTCAGCAACAAGTTCAAGTAACGCCATCGGCCGCTGCGGCGATTCTCGTCGTTATGTATATTGCAGCCTTTGTTGCCGCGTTTAACGAGAACATCATTAACGTGGCGTTGCACGACATTATGGCAGCCTTTTCGGTGAGTGCCACCACGGCGCAGTGGCTCGTCTCGGGCTACATGATTGTGACGTCGATCTTTACGGCCATCATGGCCTTCCTGTCCGGCCGTTTCTCGACGCGCAAGCTGTTGTTTTTCGCATGCGGATGTATGGTCGCCGGCGAAGTCCTGTGTCTGATCGCTCCGTCGTTTAGCGTTTTACTGCCAAGTCGTATTTTGCAGGCTGCGGGATCGGGCATCTTGTTTCCGCTCATGATGAACGTGGTGCTGTCTTGCGCCCCGCGCGAGAAGCTCGGTCTGTATCTGAGCCTGGGCGGTGCCTGCATCACGCTGGGACCGGCGTTTGGACCCGTGATCAGCGGTCTTATGTGCACGTTGTTTGGCTGGAGGGCGGTGTTCGTAGTGCCGCTGGTGGGCGGCATTGTGGTCGCTGCGGCGGGCGTAAAGCATGTTCAGAATGTCGGGGAGCGCTCGAACACCACGCTCGATATTCTGTCGGTTGTTTTACTCGCCGCCGGCATTACGGCATTTGTGTATTCCGTAGGCGAGTTCTCGACCAATCTGATTGCCGGCATCGTGACGCTCTTCGCCGCCATGGTGCTGCTCGGCCTGTTTGCGGCCCGTCAGCTCAAGCTCGAACATCCGGTGCTTAACGTGCATCCCATGGCGAGCGTTCGTTTTTGGCCTGCGTGTCTGCTTGTGGTGGTGTCGATGATGACGACATTCTCGATGAGCGTTTTGTTGCCGCTCTATTTTGAGGGCGCATACGGCATGACCGCACTTATTGCGGGCTTGCTCATTTTGCCGGCGATTGCCTGCAACGCCGTGACCTCGATTGTGGGCGGACGTGTGATGGACGCCCGCGGGGCATGGCCGCTGCTGCCGGTCGGCTTTGCCCTGATTGCCGTGGGACAGACTGCCATCTCGATGACGGCGGCAAGCATGGACATCGGCGTCGTCGTGGCGCTGACCGTTGTGGTGTATGCCGGAGTCGGTTTGGTGCTGAGCCCCTCGCAAACGGCCGGCTTGGAGACGCTGCCTGCCGCTGAGCATCCTCACGGAACAGCATTGCTCAACACGTGGAACATGATTGCCGCATCGTTTGGCCCGTCGCTGTTTATCGGTCTGCTTTCGAGTTCTGCGGCGACTGCCGGCGCCGCTGGCGTTGCGACCGACGTTGCCCAGGCGATTGGATTTGCAGCTGCCGTGCGCGCGGCGGCTGTAATTGCCGTGGTCGGGTTCGCGACGTCGCTGGTGTACGCTCGTCGCGAGTCGCACATGTCGCATTAATGTGTGCACATAGATTCTGCAGCTAGATTGGATGGCGACACCATAAACTAATGGACGTTTTGCCGAGAGGCATGAATGTTTAAAGCGCAAAGAGTGCGCGACGGGCCCCGCGAATGGGGCGATGATGCCCGAGAGGGCCAAGAAGGAGTCTCATGTCTGAGAACGAAGAGATCATGAACGAGACCGAGAACGAGACCATGGCTGCCGAGGTTGAGGCAGTCGAGACCGTGGAGACCGAAGCTGCCGAGGTTGAGGCTGCTGACGAGGTTTCCGCCGAGGGGGAGGCCGAGGTTGTCGAGGCCGCCGTTGATTACGATGACGAAGAGCTGATGGACAAGATGCAGAAGGCCGCCCGCCTGCTGCGTAGCCGTCGCTTTGCTATTTCCAAGGAGGAGGAGGCCAAGGCCGAGCGCATGGCGAACATCGAGCGCGCCATCAAGCTTCTTGACCTCAAGCCTAAGATGGAGCAGAAGGAAATGTCCGACCTGCTGGGCATGCGCCTTCGTGAGCTCGATGGCCTGATGGCCGAGGCCGAGGCTGCCGATCTGGTCGGCCGCATCGACGACGCCGAGGGCGATATGCGCAAGATCGTCGTCTTCGCTGCCGAGGATGCCGCTGAGGGCCTGGTCGAGCTTGCCAACAAGAAGGAGAAGCTCCTGCCCGAGCTTTCTTACGAGGAGGCCACCGAGCTGATGGCCGCTCTCGATAAGGTTATCGCTCCGCTCGTCGCCATGGGCCTGGACGAGGACCGCGGTCCTCGCGGCGGCCGTGACGACCGTGGTGGCCGTGGCGGCGACCGTGGCGGTCGCGGTGGCGATCGCGGTGGCCGTGG
>CALJNY010000340.1 GCA_937981515.1 uncultured Collinsella sp.
CGTCATCTACAAGTGCCTCGAGGACCTCGACGCTGCCCGTATCGGCATGCTCAAGCCCACCGAGGTTGAGGTCTCCACGGGTACTGCGACCGTCCTGGACACCTTCAAGGTGCCCAAAGTCGGCATCGCCGCCGGTGTCCGCGTCGAAGAGGGTGAAATCGCCGCGACCGATTCCGTACGCCTGGTGCGCGACGGCATCGTGGTCTTCAACGGTAAAATCGCTTCGATGCGTCACTACAAGGACGAGGCCAAGAGTCTCAAGAGCGGCTCCGAGGGCGGTATTGGCCTGGAGAACTTCCAGGACATCAAGCCTGGCGACACCATTGAGGGCTACCGCATCGACCAGGTTGCCCGTACCGAGTAGGGGGTAGCGCTATGAAGCAAACGCAGGCAACCCGCCGTCTGGGCGAACAGCTTCGCGAGAAGCTCGGTTATATCCTGCTCTTTGAGGTTTCCGATCCGCGTCTCGACCTGGTCACCTTGACCGCGGTCGAGGTCGCGGTGGACCGTTCGTTCGCGCGCGTGTACGTGTCGTGCGACGCGAGCCGCTACGACGAGGTCATGGAGGCGCTCGCCAGCGCCAAGGGTCGCATCCGTAGCCTGTTGGCCCGCTCGCTCGATTGGCGCGTCACGCCCGAGCTCGATTTTCGCATCGATCGCTCGACCGATGAGGCCGAGCGCATCACGCGCGCGCTGGAAAACGTTCCCGCCACGCTTGCGATCGAAAAGGACGAGGACGGCTATCCCATAGCGGATGCCGCCCAGGAGGCAGCTTTAGATGAGTAATTCCGCCGACCTCGCATCGTGCGAGTCTGCAGATATTCAGCGACGCATCCTCGAGCTCATCGAGGATGCGTCCTCCATTGCGATTTCGGGACATACGTCTCCCGATGGCGACGCCCTGGGCTCCGTGCTGGGTCTGGGCTTATCGCTTATGAAGTTTTTCCCCAACAAGGACATTGCCCTGCTGCTGGCAGACGATGACCCGGTTCCGCGCATCTACCGCTTTATGGAGGGTGCCGACCGTCTGGTGCCGGCATCTGCGTATACCGACAATCCGGACCTGTTCATCTCGGTGGACGTGCCGGTCGTCGAGCGTCTGAACAACTCAGCTGAGGTGCTCCGCCGCTCGTCGCATGTGGTGTGCTTCGATCACCATCCGGCGCGCGAGGAATTTGCCGAGCTGAGCCTGAGGTGCGTCGGCGCCGCAGCCTGCGCCATGATCATCGACCGCTTTTTGGACAATTGCGGCATTGTCGCACGTGATGGCGTTGCGACCTGCCTGCTGTGTGGCTTGGTTACCGATACCGGCCGTTTTCAGTATCAAAACGCCGATGCTGCTGCGTTCCATGCCGCCTCGCGCCTGGTCGCGCACGGTGCCGATCCGGCGCGTGTTGCGCTCGAGGTCTACCAGAGCATGCGCGTGGAGTTCTTGCATCTCAAGTCCATCGTTATGGGCCGCATCAAAACAGTGGCGCACGGTCGCGTGGCATATAGTTATGCGTACCAGAGCGACCTCGAGGCCTGCGGCGTCACTTCGGATGAGTGCGACGGCCTGGTCGATGTGGTGCGTTCGGTTATGGGCGTGGAGGTCTGCCTGTTTCTGAAGGGCATTGAGGGCGATACCAAGGTACGCGGCAACCTGCGCTCCAAGGGTGACCTCGATGTGTCCGAGATCGCTGCCAACTTTGGCGGTGGCGGGCATCATGCCGCCGCCGGCTTTTCCAACAACGGAACGATTCGCGAGACGCTCGCCGTGGCACTTCCCATGCTGGCCGAGCTGGTAGGGGAGGATCCCGCTTCGGTGACCGTCGAGCTCTAACATTTTGGATGGTACATGGCTCGTCGTACGCCTTCTCAACTGAATATGCTGCTCGCCGTCGATAAGCCGGTGGGCTGCACGTCCAACGATGTGGTCTCGCAATGCCGACGCGCCCTCCATGATCGGCGCGTCGGCCATGCCGGCACGCTCGACCCCATGGCATCCGGCGTCATGGTGGTGGGCGTGGGCCAGGCTACTCGTCTGCTGGGCATGCTAACCCTCGATACCAAAAGCTATGTCGCCGACATCTCGTTTGGTGCCGAGACCAATACCGATGATGCGGAGGGCGAGGCCGTCCGCGCGGTGCCCGTTGCCCCCGAGCTGCGCAATCTTGCTTACGCCCGTGAGCAGCTGGCCGCTATGCTTGGCCCGCAGATGCAGGTGCCGCCAGCGTTTTCGGCCATCTCGGTCAATGGCGTTCGCGCCTATAAGAGTGCTCGCGAGGGCAATGCGGTAGACTTGCCCCCGCGCCCCGTCGAGGTCTATGCCGCCGACCTGATCGCCGTGAGCGGCGAGGGCGATACGTGCGTCTGGACCGTGGCGTTTTCGGTAAGCAAGGGCACCTACATTCGCGCGCTCGCTCGCGATCTGGGTCGCGCCTGCGATAGCGCTGCGCATATTTCCGCGCTGCGCCGTACGGCATCCGGCGTGGTTTCCATTGGCGCCTGCCATGCGGTAGAGGAGCTCTCTGCCGAGTCAGCTGCCGGCTTCGCTCGGGATCCCCTCGCCGCCCTTGGTGCCACGCGTGTCGATTTGCCGGGTAATCTTGCAGACGACCTGCTTTGTGGTCGCCGCATTCCCGTTGAACGCGCGCTTGCGGATTTCGATATGGCGAAGGCGCCGTTCGCGCTCGTGCTCGATGGGGGACTCAAGGCGCTCGCGCATATTGAGGGCGGCCGCTTTGTGATGGAGCTCGTCTTTCCGCAGGCGATCGGC
>CALJNY010000341.1 GCA_937981515.1 uncultured Collinsella sp.
AACGTTGCACGCAAAGAGGGCATTGACGCCGAGAGTGCCCTTCGTGCCAGCACGGCAAAGTTCCGCCGCCGCTGGGCCGCGATGGAGCGGATGGCGGCCGATGCTCACGTGGATCTTGCCGAGCTTTCGACCCACGGCCTCAACGACCTGTGGGATGCCGCAAAGGCGGAGGAGTAAGACTGCGGGAACGACGGGCTGACACGCTTCATCGTTCCCGCTAAATTTTTCGAAAATCAAGTGTATCCCTCGGCTAACTTAGGGCATAATGCAAAAAGTGCGACATGGCTAACTTATGAACCTGCGCGCCTCTACAGCGTGCAAGCCGCGTCGCCAAGCATTCAACCCGTTTCCAAGTGAGAGGGAGACAACATGAGCGATATTTTGGACGTCTACGGTCGCGAGGTTCTCGACAGCCGCGGCAATCCCACCGTCGAGGTCGAGGTCGTGCTCGAGGACGGCAGCTTCGGTCGCGCGATGGTGCCTTCGGGCGCTTCGACCGGCGCCTTTGAGGCCTGCGAGCTGCGCGATGGCGACAAGGGCCGCTACCTGGGCAAGGGCGTCTCGCAGGCCGTCGAGCACGTCAACAACGAGTGCGCTAACGCCGTCGTGGGCCTCGACGCCTTCGACCAGCGCGCCGTCGATGCTGCGCTGATTGCCGCGGACGGCACCCCCAACAAGACCAAGCTCGGTGCCAACGCCATCCTGGGCGTGTCGCTGGCCGTCGCCCGCGCCGCTGCCGAGTCGGCGGGCCTGTCACTGTACCAGTACCTGGGCGGCGTCAACGCCCATCTGCTGCCCACGCCCATGATGAACATCCTCAACGGCGGCGTGCATGCCGACAATAACGTCGACTTCCAGGAGTTTATGATCATGCCGGTGGGCGCCCCGAGCTTTGCCGAGGGCCTGCGTTGGTGCGCCGAGGTCTACCACACCCTCAAGGGCGTGCTGCACGAGGCCGGCCTGGGCGGCGGCGTGGGCGACGAGGGCGGCTTTGCCCCCAACCTTAAGACCAATGCCGAGCCGTTCGAGTACATCACCAAGGCCGTCGAGAAGGCCGGCGTTAAGCCCGGCGTCGACTTTATGTACGCC
>CALJNY010000342.1 GCA_937981515.1 uncultured Collinsella sp.
CGATGGCAGGGATGATGGGGACAAAGACGTCGCCGAGCACCTTAATGGCGCGCATAAAGATGTTCTGCTGCTGCGCCGCGGCCTCCTTGACCTCGGCCTTGGTGGCAGCCTCGACGCCACTGAGCGCGATGAACTACTCGTAGACCTTATTGACGGTGCCAGTGCCAAAAATAATCTGGAGCTGGCCCTGGGCTTCAAAGACGCCCTTAGCGCCGTCGATATTCTCGAGGGCCTCCTTGTCAACCTTCGCGTTATCGGCAATCACCAGGCGCAGACGCGTGGCGCAGTGTGCGGCCGAAACAACGTTGCCGGCGCCACCGATGTTGTCGAGCACCTCTTGGGCTGATTTGCGGTAGTCCATGACTTCCCTTTCCTCCAACGGGTGCATGCGCACCCGACTACCTTTGACACTTACACTGTAATCGTTTTCAGTTTCATATGTCTGTAATCGTTTTCATAGTAGGGTGAACGGTAGGAAAGAGCCGGCGAATGGTAGTTTTACCGCAAAAACAGGGGCCTCAAAGGCAGGCAGACATGCCCAAAGCCTAGACATTCATAAGTTGATGGCCGAGTTTGAGCGTCTTGAGACCGCTCTCCCCCTCCACGCCATCGAGCGTGTTGAGCAACATATTGGTCGCCTCGACGCCACTGGTCAGGTAGCCATAATGCACGGTGGGAATGCCGCCCGTCAGCGCGCGCAAAAACGCGTTGTCGCCAAAACCGCTCACGCGGTGTATACCCTCGCCCATGCCGCGAACCTCATCGATGGCACGCAGCGCGCCCGCCGCCATGGTGTCGGTCGCGCACGCGATAAACGAAACATCGGGGTCGACGGAAAGCAGTTCACGCGCCGCACCATAGCCCGAGTCGAGCGTAAACGAGCCCAGGCGAATCAAGGCGGCATCGAGCGGGTTACCCGCGGCGCGCAAGCCGGCCTCAAAACCGCGACGGCGGTCATAACCGGCCGCGCGGTCTTCTTCGGTAACTCCAATGTAGGCGATCTTGCCATCTACCCGACCAGCGAGCGCCTGGCCCAGCTCAAAGGCAGCCTCGTAATCGTCGTGATAGACGCACGCCACGCCCTCAACATTCTGACCGATCAGCACGATGGGCACACGGCACGATTCAATCGCCCGACGGTGCTCGTCGGTAATCATGGTTGCTACCAGCACAATGCCATCGACCGGGTGGTTTTGGAATAAATCGAGGTATTCGAGCTCGCGATCGGGGGCATTGTCGGTATTGGCAAGCAACATCTGGTAGCCACGACGACCGAGCACCTGGCCGATGCCGGCGGTAATGCGGCTCACGGATTCCGAGTTGATCTTGGGCACGATGACGCCGATGAGCTTGGTAGAGCCGGTGCGCAGCGCGCGAGCCTGACTGGACCGCACGTATCCGGTCAGCTCAATCGCCTGCTTAATGC
>CALJNY010000343.1 GCA_937981515.1 uncultured Collinsella sp.
GGCTCTCAATGTTTTTATGTCCTGCTCATATCGTCTCTGCCGGCAGTCGGGGACACTCCTTGGCAATCGACGCACGGGTATTCCAACATACAGTTTTTCGATTCCGTATGTATATATGCGCGCTAATAGGTTATAAAATCTAAGTCTGAACATAGCAGGTCTGCGATGCGGCTCGGGCAACCGGGCCGTTTTTGCGGGCAGGGGTAGCGCGAAAGGACTGCACATGCGTCAATTTAAGACCGAGAGCAAAAAACTGCTCGACCTCATGATCAACTCCATCTACACCAATAAGGAAATCTTCCTGCGCGAGCTTATCTCCAACGCGAGCGATGCCGTCGACAAGCTCAACTTTAAGAGCCTTCAGGATCCGAGTGTCAAGCTCGACCAGGGCGACTTGGCCATCCGTGTTTCCTTTGATAAGGACGCCCGCACCATCACTATTTCGGATAACGGTATCGGCATGACCGCCGAGGAGCTCGAGCGCAACCTGGGCACCATCGCCCATTCCGGCTCCGAGGAGTTTAAGACCGAGAACGCCGAGCAGCAGGGTTCCGATGTCGACATCATCGGTCAGTTTGGCGTGGGTTTCTACTCCGCCTTTATGGTCGCCAGCCACGTGAAGGTCGTCAGCCGCGCTTATGGCGAGGATACCGCCCACGTTTGGGAGTCCGACGGCCTTGAGGGCTACACCATCGAGGATGGCGAGCGTGCTGAGCACGGTACCGATGTCATCCTGACGCTGCGCGAGAACGAGAAGCTCGATGCCGATGGCGAGGCCGAGACCTACGATCGCTTCCTGACCGAGTGGGGCCTCAAGAGCCTGATTCAGCAGTACAGCAACTATGTGCGCTACCCGATCCAGATGATGGTGAGCAAGAGTCGCCAGAAGCCCAAGCCCGAGGACGCCGGCGACGACTATAAGCCCGAGTACGAGGACTATCAGGAGCTCGAGACCATCAACTCCATGACGCCGATCTGGAAAAAGCGCAGCTCCGACGTTGAGCAGAAGGATTACAACGAGTTCTATAAGTCCACGTTCCACGACTTTGACGATCCCGCGCGCACTATCAGCTTCCATGCCGAGGGTACGCTTGAGTACGATGCACTGCTGTTTGTGCCGGGTCGCGCCCCGTTCGATCTGTACAGCAAGGACTACGAGAAGGGCCTGGCGCTCTACAGCTCCAACGTGCTGATTATGGAGAAGTGCGACGACCTGCTGCCCGACTACTACAACTTTGTGCGCGGTGTTGTGGACTCTGCCGACGTGACGCTCAATATTTCGCGTGAGACGCTGCAGCAGAACCGTCAGCTCAAGGCCATTGCCAAGCGTGTGGAGAAGAAGATTACCGCCGATCTCGAGGACATGCGCGACAACGACCGCGAGGCATACGAGAAGTTCTTTGAGAATTTTGGTCGCGGTCTTAAGTACGGCATCTACTCGAGCTACGGCATGAAGGCCGACGAGCTCGCCGACCTGCTGTTGTTCTGGTCTGCCAAGGAGCAGAAGATGATCACCCTTGCCGAGTATGCCAAGGGCATGCCCGAGGGCCAGAAGGCAATCTACTATGCCGCCGGCGATTCGCGCGAGCGTCTGGCCAAGATGCCCGTCGTGAAGGGCGTGCTCGACCGCGGCTACGATGTACTGCTGCTGACGCAGGACGTGGATGAGTTCACCTTCCAGGCCATGCGTGAGTACGTGGCTGCCGATATGCCCAAGGTCTACGAGGATGACGCTGCTCGCGAGGCTGCCGAGAAGGCAGTTGCCGATGGTGCCGAGCCTGAGGTCGAAGATCGTCACCTGGAGCTTAAGAACGTTGCCACCGGCGATCTTGACTTGGCGACCGATGACGAGAAGAAGGAGGCCGAGGACGCCACCAAGGAGAACGAGGACCTCTTTAACGCCATGAAGGAGGCGCTCGGCGACAAGGTCGAGAAGGTTGCCGTCTCCGCGCGCCTGACCGATGCCCCCGCCTGCATTACCACCGAGGGCCCGCTTTCGCTCGAGATGGAGAAGGTGCTCCAGAAGGGTCCCGAGGGTACGCCCGACGGTATGCCCAAGAGCCAGCGCGTACTCGAGCTCAACGCCAAGCACCCGGTCTTCGCCAAGCTCGTCGCTGCCCAGAAGGCGGGCGACGCCGACAAGATTAAGCAGTACTCCGGCCTGCTCTACGACCAGGCCCTGCTCGTCGAGGGCATCCTCCCCGAGGACCCCGTAGCCTTCGCGGCAGCTGTTTGTAACTTGATGTAGTTAGCAAGTTACGCGGTTCTACGAACCGCGTAACGGCTCGACGCTGCCCTCAGTTCCGCCGTTCTAACGAACGGCGGACCAGTCGACGCTGCGCGGGCGCCAGAGCGACAACTTGTCATTCAAAGAGGACGGCATGACCAGAAGGTCTATGCCGTCCTCTTTTCATGCCAATTTGTTCGCTCTGGCGCCCGCTCGCTGGCATTGCCAAAACATCGACGTTACCGTGGTCCAAACTAGTCATTGGGGACGTTCTTAAACGACTATTTGAATTGCTAATTTGTGCGGGTTGTGGTTTTGGGAGCTGCGGGAATTTAAGATACTGTACAACTGTACGTTAAATCATCTTCGTAGTATATTGCTACCCGCAAAACTCAGCACCATTGTGCCGCGAGGCACTAAAGCGTCTACGTACAATGGTTGTCGATAGTACGATTCGATTCAACGACAGGATGGATGGTCCAAGCGTGAGTCTCGGCAGCAAACTATCCAACGCAAAGGTCTCCTTTGCGATATTTAAGCGCGACATTAAGCGACTGCTTATGAACCCCGTCGCCCTGGTGGTTACCCTGGGCGTGTGCGTCATTCCCTCGCTGTATGCCTGGTACAACATCGTTGCCAACTGGGATCCGTACGGAAATACCCAGGGCATTAAAATCGCCATCGCCAACAACGATCAGGGCACCCAGAATGACCTAGTGGGCGAGCTTAACGCAGGCGATAAGGTGGTCGACCAGCTCAAGGAGAACGACCAGCTTGGCTGGACCTTCGTCGACTCGGCGGCAGATGCCAAAGAGGGCGTCGAAAGTGGCGAATACTATGCTGCCATCGTGATTCCCAAGAACTTCTCCGACAATCTCGTCTCGATGCTCGACGGCAATTACCATCAGCCGAAGCTCACCTATTACGTCAACGAGAAAAAGAGCGCCATTGCGCCCAAGGTCACCGATACCGGTGCCAACACCATCGAGGAGCAGATCAACTCGGAGTTTGTCTCCACGGTGGGCGAGACCGTCGCGGGCATTGCCAAAGATGCTGGCATCGACCTTAAAGACAAGGCAACCCAGACCCAGGATTCGCTGGCGGGCTCGGTGTCCGAGGCATCCGATACCTTGGGCGAGGTGCGCGATTCGATTGGCGACATGAATGACGCCATCGATAAGACGAGTGGTGCTATCGCCTCGGCTGATGCGGCACTTGCCGGCCTGCAGGGTCAGGCGCCGTCACTGACGCAGGCGATCTCCCAGGGCAATGACCTGCTGGGCGAGGCCCGCACTACGGCGGGCAACTCTATCGCCTCGCTCTCCAAGGCGCTCTCGGAGGGCAGCCTTGCGCTCACCAAGACGTCGGCCTCTGCGAACGCTGCCATCGGCAAGCTGACGGGCACGGTCACATCTACGACCACCCGTATCGACAATTCGCTCGAGTCTCTCCAAGCGACGATCGACCACAATAAGGCCGTTATCGGGCACTTGGAGATTCTCGCCAATGACACGTCGACAGGTTCCGAGGAAATTGACGCGCGCATTGTATCGACTATCGATTTGCTTCGAGAGCAGAATGAAAAGCTTCAGAGCATCAAGGACGGTCTGTCTGCGCAGTCGAGCGCCATGGCAAATGACGCCGCGGCTGTATCGGGCGCCAGCGATGCTATCAATAACGCAATTCAGGCCGGTGCGACCAACCTTGGCCAGGCCAAAACGAACCTGGGCCAAAGCGCGCTGCCGAAGGCCTCGAGCGCGCTCGATTCCTTTGCTGCCGTCTCGGGTGATCTGACGGGAATCGTATCGGGTCTTACGCCCACGATTGCGAGCGCGCGTGGCACGCTGGCCCAACTCAACGCTACGCTCGGTCAGGCCAAGACCACGCTGTCCCAGACCAATGCCTCGCTTGCCAAGGTCCAGGACAAGCTTGCAACCGCCGCCAACGACATCGCGGCGCTACAGACCTCTGAGTCCATGGGCGAGCTGGCCGACCTGATGGACGTCGACGTCGATGACGTTGCAGACTTCATGGCATCTCCGGTCGAACTGACCTCAAAGTCAATTTACCCGGTCAAGAGCTTTGGTTCGGGCATCGCCCCGTTCTATACCAATCTGGCGCTGTGGGTGGGCGGCTACGTGCTCATCGCCATCTACAAGCTCGAGGTCGACCGCGAAGGCATCGGCAGTTTTACCGCGCGTCAGGGCTACTTTGGCCGCTGGTTGCTCCTGGTGATCCTGGGCGCGTTGCAGGCCATCATCGTTACGGTGGGAGATCTGGTGATTGGCGTGCAGTGCGTCAGCCCGCTGCTGTTCGTGCTGGGCGGCATCGCCATCTCGTTCACCTACGTCAATATCATCTATGCGCTGTCCACTACGTTTAAGCACATCGGCAAGGCAATCGGCGTCATTCTGGTTATCGTGCAGATTCCGGGTTCGTCGGGCATGTATCCCATCGAGATGATGCCCGGCTTCTTCCAGTGGCTGCACCCGCTGCTGCCCTTTACCTACGGCATCAATCTGCTGCGCGAGACGGTCGGCGGCATGTACTCGTTCAACTATCTGTTTAACCTGTGCATTCTGGGCGTGTTCTTGATCGTGGCGCTCTTTATCGGTCTGCAGCTGCGTCCGCTGCTGCTCAACCTCAACCTGCTCTTTGATAAACAGCTTTCCACGACCGGTATGATGATCTGCGAGTCCAATGACCTGCCGCGCCAGCGCTACTCGCTGCGCACGGCCATGCGTGTCATGCTCGATTCCGATTCGTACCGTCGCGAACTGCTCGATCATGCAGTCGCCTTTGAACATCGCTACCCGTACTACATCAAGGGCGGTTTTGCCGCTGTAGTCGGCGTGCAGGTCCTGCTCTTTGTCCTGTCGACGGTTCTCGATATCGACAATAACGGCAAGATCATCCTGCTTGTCATTTGGATCATCTCGGTCATTGCCATCTGCGGCTGGCTTATCAATATCGAATATATCCGCGCGAGCCTCAATACCCAGATGCGCATCTCGGCGCTTTCGGATGAGGACCTGCGTCGCGAGATGCGCGAGCACACGGCCGCCATTCCTGCTGCCCGCTACATGTTTGGCCTCAACGCCAGCGAGCGTGGTGCCAAGGGCGGCGATCAGTCCACGGGCCGCTTGCCGCATATAGGCTCGAACCATAAATCTCAGGACAGCGACAGCACAGCCACAAATGATGGAGATGCCACTCCGCTTGGCAAGCACTCCAAAGGAGGTGAGGCATAAATGAAGAACATCCTGCATCTGTTTAAGCGCGATGTCCAAAATGTGTCTCGCTCCGTAATCGGCTTGGTTGTCGTGATGGGCCTCGTTATCGTACCGTGCCTGTACGCGTGGTTTAACATCGCCGGCAGCTGGGACCCGTACGGCAACACCGGCAATCTTAAGATCGCCGTGGTCAACACCGATGAGGGTTACGAGAGCGATCTGATCCCCGTTGAGGTCAACGTGGGTGAAAACGTGACCGCCACCCTGCGCGGCAACGAGAGCTTCGATTGGGTTGTACTCAACAATCGAGAAATGGCCATCGAGGGCGTCAAATCGGGCGCATACTATGCGGCTGTCGTTATCCCTAAGACGTTTAGTGCCGATATGATGACGCTCTTTTCGACCGACGTGAAGCATGCCGATATCGAGTTCTACGAGAATCAGAAGGCCAACGCCATTGCCCAGATCGTGACCGAGAAAGGGTCGAGTGCCGTCCAGAGCCAAGTCAACGAGACCTTTACCAAGACCATTACGACCATCGGTCTTAAAACCGTGTCCAGCCTGCTCGACTACATGAGCACCGATCAAGTGAGCAACTTTATCGCCAACCTGTCCTCGACGCTCGGCGATTCGGTCCAGGACCTGCAAGACGTTCAGGCCAGCGCAACGTCGCTGGCGGGCATTTTGAGTTCCACGTCCGATTCGCTGACGTCGGCGGGCGGTATGCTCAAGCAGACGGGCACGGTCGATGAGTCGACTAAGCAGCTGATGGAGCATGCCAAGAGCGGTATGAGCGATTCCAAGGAAGCGCTGAAGGACGCCAACGACGCCATCAACGCCGCGATTGACGGAAGCGCGGGCTCGTTTGACAACGTGTCCGCCGAGCTTGCGAAGGCATTTGATGCCGCGAATCAACATGTCGACCTTACAGTGTCCCAGCTCAACGATGCCGCGGCGGCGCTCAACACGCGTGCCGACGATATCGACGCCACGGCCGACCAGCTCCGCAGCTTTGCCGATCAGGTGACTGACGAAAAGCTCCAGGACAGCCTCAAGTCTGTGGCAACATCGCTGAGCAGAATCGCGGTGGAGTATCGCAATAACGCCAAGGACCTGACGGCAACCGCAAAGTCCCTTTCTGACAGCATGGCAGAAGTTAACAAGTCGCGTGCCGAGGTCGATCAGGCAATCGCGGATGCCAAGGCTGGTATCTCGGGCGCCAAGACTGACTACGACTCTACGTTTTCGGTCAAGGCCAAAGAACTCAAGAAGACTATTTCGGGCGTTCTGGATTCACTCAACGGTATCTCGGGCGATCTGGATAGTGCCGTAGACGGTCTGACCGACGCATCCGGTTCGCTGGCAAAGGGCCTCTCTAAGGCTGCAAAGCTCGTCAACAAGGCTTCTGACCAGCTGGGCGAGGCGGCGGACAAGATTAGCGCTTTCAAGGACGAGCTCGATGGTGCCCTTATGTCGGACGATCTGGCCACGATCAAGACGATGATCGGCAACGACCCCGATGGTTTGGCCGCGTCGCTTTCCGGTCCCGTCGCGCTCGACCGCAAGCCGGTCTATCCGATCCGCAATTACGGCTCTGCCATGGCGCCGTTCTACACGATCCTGTCGCTCTGGGTCGGCTCGATCGTGCTGGCTGCCATGATGAAGGTTTCGGTCGACGATGAGCTCATCAACGAGCTCATCCCCGTGCGCCTGCACGAGATCTATCTGGGCCGTTACCTGTTCTTTGGCGGTCTGGCCCTGCTGCAGGCAACACTCGTATGCGCGGGCGATATCCTGTTCTTTGGCATCCAGTGCGACAACCCGCTGCAGTTTGTGCTGGCGGGCTGGGTCGCGAGCCTCGTGTTCTCCAATATCGTCTACACGCTTACGGTGTCGTTTGGCGATATCGGTAAGGCACTTGCTGTCGTGCTGTTGGTTATGCAGGTCGGTGGTTCGGGCGGCACGTTCCCCATCGAGATGACCGGCCCCGTGTTCCAGGCAATCTATCCGTTCCTGCCGTTTACCCACGGCATCAACGCCATGCATGCCGCCATGGCCGGTGCCTACCATATGGAGTACTGGATTGAGCTGGGCATTCTGACGAGCTATCTGATTCCGTCGCTGGCCCTGGGCGTGGTCTTCCGCCGCCCAGTCATCAAAGCCAACGACTGGATCATCGAAAAGCTTGAAAGCACGAAACTTATTTAGTGCAACAGCGTGACATTGACGAAACATTGAGGTTTACTCTGCCGACGCTTTAGTGCGGTGAATTGCGGTGTGACGTTGGTTGTTGCTACAGTAGCGGGGCGTGCCGGGGGTCCGGCGCGTCCCGTTTTTATTTGACCATGAGGCGGCATGCAGCCATACGCGTGCGGACACCACGCCCAGTTTGAGTGTGAGGATGTTCCATGGCCCAATACGCTGCCAACGAAATCGAAAACATGCCCGATAGCCCTGTTGCTCGCGAGGACCTGGGCGCGGGCGGCACCTCCCGTGGTGCCGGTGCTCGTTCGCCGTTGTTCTGGAAAGTTCTACTGCTTTCGGTGGCGATTATCTGGGGCTACTCCTTTACCACTATGAAGGACGCGCTCGACACCATTCCGGTGTTCGAACTGCTCTATATTCGTTTTCTTCCCGCGGTGCTGGTCATGCTTGTTATCTTTCGCAAACGCATCGCCGCCCACCTTAACGCTCGCAATCTGATTGTCGGTCTGAGCATGGGCGCGCTCATGTGGGCAGCCTATGCCTTGCAGACGGTCGGTCTGGCGCACACCACAGCGGGCAAGAACGCGTTTTTGACGGGAACATACTGCATCCTCGTGCCCTTTGCGAGCTATTTTCTGAGCGGCGAAAAACTCACCCGCTATAACCTGGGCGCGGCACTGCTGTGCTTGGCGGGCATTGGCTTGGTGGCGCTCGATAGCGTCGAGTTCAACATCGGTGATGCCATCACGCTGGGCGGTGCGGTTTTCTTTGCCATTCAGATGTCGGTGACGGCCAAGTACGGCCGAAAGATGGACATCAACGTCATCACGTTTTGGATGTTTGTGGGCAATGGCGTCTTGAGCCTTATCTCGTCGCTGTTGTTCGAGACCCAAGCGCCCGCGTCCGTGTGGACGCCGAGCTTTATCGGCGTGATGGCCTTTCTCTCGGTGGGCTGCACGTGCGTGGCGCTGCTCATCCAAAACGTCGGCTTGGCGCACGTCCCGGCCTCGACGGGCTCATTGCTCCTATCGATGGAGTCCCCCTCGGGTGTGTTGTTTTCGGTGCTGCTGATGGGGGAGGCGCTCACTTCGCGTCTGCTCGCCGGCTTCGTCCTCATCTTCTTGTCGATCATCTTGAGCGAGACACATTTCGATTTTTTGCGCCGAAATAATTGAGCACAATTGTAAACAACTTGTTGCGCCGCCCTCCTGGGGCGGCGTTTTTTATGTAACGCCCTTACAGTTATGCCTTGCACTTTAGACTATCAAAGTGTTTGCTGCACAAATAATACTGGAGGGCATCTATGGCACCAGCTCAGTCCAATCTTCAACCGCAACCAGCGCCCAAGGCCACCCAGGCAGCGCAAGCCGCTATCGGTGACGGTCTTGTTGCCGAGGCTCAAGCTTTTGCAGACAAACTTGCTGCGTGGCGCCACGACCTGCATCAGACGCCCGAGTTGGGTAATCGCCTTCCGCAAACCTCTGCGTATATCCAGGCACGTCTGACCGAGATGGGCATCCCGTTTGCCACGCTCGTCGACGGCTCCTGTGTTGTGGGCCTTATTGGTGCTGGTGCGGCCGTGGCGGCCCAGGGCAACGGTATGTGCACGGACGATCAGGCCGGCACGG
>CALJNY010000344.1 GCA_937981515.1 uncultured Collinsella sp.
TCGATTTTCCGAAACAACATGTTATGGATAGCATTTTTAAAGCCCTTCCAAGGCGAAACTGAAGCTTTTTTTGCGCCCAAAACTCTAGCTCATGCGACCGTTTTCCACCCGCGCGGCTACATTCCCGCCCAATCGATAAAAATCTCCTCACGAAGCCGCCGTTCAAGCTCCTGCTGCCGCGGTGTCTTGTCTTTCAACGGCGCATCGAGATAGGACATGATGAGTTCCATCACCACGCGGAAGGCATCGGAGTCGGCCAGCTGGCCATAGGTCATCAAAACGACGGGATATCCCATCGCTTGCAAGGCCGTCGTTCGGTCGGAGTCAGAGATCTTGGATTCTATCGATCCGTGTATGGCTTTACCTTGGTTTTCAACCAGACACTCTCGGCTGCCGTCCTTATTTGCCAGCAGGATATCGGCATAGCGCCTATCAAGTCCCGAAATCAGGCGGGCGCTGCGCGTCATACGAATCTCAACGTTATTGGTAAGGCGCAGCCCTTCGCCGCCGCGCAACCTCGTAAGGCCAAACAGCATCGAAGCCTGGACCTCGAGCGGCGATGCCGCCACCCCCGTAATGCATTTCGCGGCACGCGTGAACGATTTAGCGCCGCGGAGCCCCCGGATCTTATCGACGTACTCCGTAAGCTCAGAGAGCTCAATCAAGGGCGGTCGCTTCCACAAGTCCGTTGGATTCCCCGAGACATCCTTTACGTTTTCCCAGCCCAGCCGCGCGTCGCCCCACCGGCCCCCATATGCCTGCACAAGTGCCGACTTTACCCGAGGCGCAATCTTGCACACGGCAAAGGTGCCGCACATCTCATACATGCACATGATTAAACGCTCGTTTGAAACCGAGGAAGCCAGGGTCAGCAGGGTAAAGAGTGGGGACGCGACATCGAGGCCAAACTCTGTCTGCCGCACGGAGCCAAACGGCCTCTCCCCGTTCCAAACATGCCTGACAATGCGATCGCCCTTACGTCCGCAGCTGCCCTGCGCCAACTCGTGTAATGGGGTGCCCAGGAAATGCTTGACGAGCGGATGCTCGCAAAGGCGCTCCCTGCGCGGATCGTCCGCAGAATCGGGCAGGTCCGGCATTATCGCCAAGACCTGTGGAGGTATCCGGTAATACCGAAAGGCAGATATGTCGCACAGCATGTCGTCCATAACGGCTACGTACCCACTGCGTCGTCTGTGAACCCGCTCGGACGGCAAACGCGCCGGCTCGGCCTGCGAACGGTAAATACCGCCACGCGCACGTCATGGATCTCTCGGGAGGCTTACAATCGGTTTTGGAAGCAAACTGATTGTGAGGTTGCATATGGTTGACAAGGACTTTGCCTGGCGGCTTGCGCAGGAGCTTG
>CALJNY010000345.1 GCA_937981515.1 uncultured Collinsella sp.
CCGTTAAAGCTGTTGGTGGACTCGCCATCGTAGGCGGCGATAAACGCCGACTGATAGTAGTTGAGGCCGAACATATCGTTGCGGGGCGCCGCCTTGGCGAGCTCCTCCATGTCGCTGTCCTCAACCGTAAGCGTGGCGTTGTTGGCACGCAGAATCTCGTTGATGAGTGAGAGGGTGCGCGCGGAGTAGTGGCCCAGGAAGGCGCCGTCCATGATGAAGTCGGTGTAGAAGGCGTTGTACAGGTCGGCGGCGTGCTGGTCGGCGGGCGAGTCGGTGGCAGGATATGCCGGCGTCAGGACGTTGACCATGCCAATGCGGCCGCCCAGGTGCTCAGTCTCGTCAAGATCCTTATACAGGTTGACGGCGCGGGCGTGGGCAACGAGCTCGTTGTGCTGGCTCTGGATGCCGCTCGTCACATCAAAGTGATGGTTGGGCGGGAAGTTGCCTTGGATGTATTGGGAGTGCGAGAGGCTGATGAGCTCGTTGATGGTGAACCAATTCTTGACCTCGCGGAACTCGCGGAAGCAGAACTCGGCATAGCGCACATAGGCGTCGACGGTCTTGCGGTTGAGCCAGTCGCCCTGGTTGAACAGGGCGGCGGGGGAGTCAAAGTGATGCAGGGACACATAGGGCTCGACGCCATACTTTTTGCAGCAGGCGAACAGCTCGTGGTAGTGCTTAACGCCCTCGGCGAGGGGTTCGGCATCGTCGCCGTTGGGGAAGATGCGGGTCCAGGCGATGGACACGCGAATGGCGTTGAGTCCATGCTCGGCAGAAAGGCGGATATCCTCCTCGTAGCGGTTGTAGAAATCACTGGCCGGGTCGGGCAAAAAGCGACCCTGGGCGACAAGGTAATCGTCCCACATGGTCTTACCCTTGCCTGCCACCTTCGTGGAACCTTCCGTTTGGTACGCGGCGGTTGCGGCGCCCCAAACAAAGCCCTTCGGCAGCTGCTGTACGCGGTTTAGCAAAGACATATGCATACACCCTCTCGTCTCGCTGTTCGATATTGTGCGTTTGCGCTCAGGAGGCTCCCTGGTTAGCGTTCAGCGGTGAAAAAGCCCGATAAACACTATCTTAAAATGATTAGAACCAAAATAAGCACGTGAACATTTGACAATGAGCACGTTAACATCCGGCTGGGATGTATAGAAACAAAACAACTTCAAACAGCCGCGAACGGTTGTATTTGTTCGGTAAGCGGTTTTGATTGACAGAAGTTTTCATGTTGTGGTATATGGCTCGGGTATCATGAGCACGTTATCAATGTATGTACGATGCGCCATGGGCGCGGGGAATAGTTGGGAAGCAGGTTAGCGTGGAAGGCATGGATCAGCAGACAAGGAATGGTCGTTCGGCGAGC
>CALJNY010000346.1 GCA_937981515.1 uncultured Collinsella sp.
CATCGTGGTCGCCATGCGGCTCAGGTAGGCGTTCTGTACGTCGGCGGGGTCGATGCCCTGTGCATTGTACTCGTCTTGCACATAGCTCACGGCGCGTTGGGTCACGATGGAGCCCGACATGGAGCCCATTTTGTCCGCCATTTGGTTGGCGCCCTCGACGAGCTTGCTTTGATCTACCAGACCGCCTTCAACGCCCAGACGCAGGCTCTTCATGGTGATCTTACCGCCGTCGGCATCAATCTGCTTTTGCATGTTCTGCGCCGCTGCGGCCTTCTTCTGCATCTCGACGAGCTGCTCGGGCGTCATCGCTGCCATTTGCTCGGGGGTGGGCATGGCCTGGGTAACGTTGTTGTCTCTCTCGCTGGACGAGCCCATCATGTCGCCCATGGAGTCGGCGTCGATGCCCTGGTTGAGCGAAAGGACGACGGTCTCGGGCAGGCTCATGATGTCGGCAATCTTGCTGCCGTCGGTGCGCTCCTCCTCGGTGCCTTTGTACGTGCGAATGCCGTTTTTGTCTACCTTGCCAAACGCAGCTTCTACTGTCTTGGCATCTTTGGCGTTCATAAAGAGTTCGAGGTCGTCGAGCGATTCGGCGCGAATGGTGTCGGGCACGGGCGAGGCGATGCCGCCTTGCTGCACGCCCACGTCGACGATATCGCTCATGTAGGTAGGCAGTGCCAGATCGGCGTTGCAACTGATTACGATAAGTACGATAGCTGCGAACAGTGCCAGGATATGCTTTTTAAAGAGCTTGAGAATCCTCACTCGGCATCTCTCCTTTCTTGATTGCGGTCGATAATTTCGTTGGCACGCCTTAGAAGACGCACCATCTCTTGGGTATCTGTTTCGCCGAGCTGCTCGAGGAAAGCCGCAGTGCGGTCCTCGAATTCCCGACGTTTGATTTCGAGATCCTGGAATCCTTTGTCGGTCACCGTGACGTGTACGCGACGACGGTCGGTCTTTGAGTGCTCGCGCTCGACCCAGCCCTTGGCTTCGAGAGCGCGTAGGATATTGGCGATGCGGGCACTCGAGACCCAGGCGCGATCAGCGAGTTCGCTCGGCGTGAGCGAACCGCCGGCGATTATGAGGGCGCGCATGACGGCCATCTCGCCGCCGAGGGCTTTGTCTGCAAAGCGCGAAATGCGCTGATGCATGCTGCCGAACTCGGTAAGGAGCTGGCGCCCAAGTTCACGGAAATCGGTATCTTCCACCGAAAACCCCTAACACTAGAAACTATTTTCGGTGAAAGATGATACCCCCATACGCGGGCCTCATACAGTAGGCAATATTAAGAGTGCATTAAGACTTAAAATCATTCAATTGCTGAAGCGTTTCAAAGAACTACTATGCACGCGGTTAGGCGAGGGGTTGTCACCACCATGACGACTGGGACTCATATAATCGCCACGTGCGATGCTCCAACTTCCCGCAAGGAGACACCTTACATAAAGGGGGATGGAGTCATGGCATTTGACTTCACGGGTAAAACCGCGATCGTTACCGGTGGCACTCAGGGCATTGGCCTCGAGATCGCCAAGGGTATCGTTGCGGGCGGCGGACACGTCGCGCTCATCGCAAGGAACGCTGCTAAGGGCGAGGCCGCTGTGGCCGAGCTTGGCGAGGGCAACAAGTTCTATCAGCTCGATGTTGCCGATGCGCCCAAGGCGCGCGAGACCGTCGAGCAGATTTTTACGGACCTGCCGCAAACCAACATCCTGATCAACTGCGCTGGCGTCATCAGCACCAAGAAGTTCGACGAGATCGATGACACCGAGTGGCGTCGCACCATCGACATCAACCTCAACGGTACCTTCACTATGATGAACGCCGTGTACCCGCACTTTAAGGCGGCCCATGCCGGCACTATCGTCAACGTGAGTTCCGTTGCGGGCAAAATCGGTGGCGGCCTGCTCGGCACAGCCGCCTACGCCAGCTCCAAGGCCGGTGTTAACGGTCTGACCAAGGCAGTCGCCAAGGAAGGCGGCAAGTTCGGCGTCCGCTGCAACGCCGTGTGCCCGTCGCTCACGTTGACCGATATGACCTCGATTCTCTCTGACGAGAACTCTCAGCGCATCATCAACGGTATCCCTCTGGGCCGCGCCGCCCAGGCCAGCGAGCCTGCGCAGATGGTGCTGTTCTTCGCTTCCGACCTCGCCAGCTTCGTGAACGGCGAGATTGGTGACTGCGACGGCGGCATCGTCCTGGACGGGTAATACCCCACGACGATTATTCGGCGACGGCCCCTGCGACTCGGGACCGTCGCCTTCTTTCTGACATAGGCGCGTGCGGCTACGATTCGCATGCATCCAAAGGAGATATATATGAGTGAATCGACTGCGGTGGAGGCGCCGGCGGCAAAGGAGCCGTTCTTTAAGATGTCCTCCATCCCGGGTGCCAATATTTTGGTGCCGCTTTTGCTGGGCTGCCTGCTCAACACGCTGTTCCCTGACCTGTTCAAAACGCTCGGCAGCTTTACGCTTGGCATGACCCAGCAGGGTGCAGGCCCGCTCGTGGGCGCTTTTTTGCTTATCGTCGGTACGACGATTTCGTTTAAGAGTGCTCCTGCCGCCGCTGCCCGCGGTGCCATCATCATCGCCGTCAAGCAAATCGTGGTCGTTGCCGTGTCGCTGCTCATCCTTTATGTGTTCAACGACAACCTGTTTGGCATCTCTGCCATGGTGATGCTGGCGGCTTGCACCGGCGCCAACAACGCTATGTACGCTGGTCTGATGGGCACCATGGGCAATGAGGCCGAGCGTGGCGCCGTCGCCATCACCACGCTGGTTGTCGGCCCTCCGGTCACGATGATCGTGCTCGGCGCTGCCGGTCAGGCTCCGATCGGCTGGTCGCTCGTGGGCGCCATCCTGCCGATCGTCGTCGGCATTATTCTGGGCAACCTCTTCCCGAGCTTTAAGAAGATGATGGCACCGGCACTTTCCGCCATCATCGTGCTCGTCTTCTTTGCCATGGGCTCGACCATGACCTTCGGCCAGCTTATCAATGGCGGTCTTCCCGGCATCGTGCTTGGCGTGATTTGCTCGGTAGTCTTTGCAATTCCCGTTATCGCGGTCGATAAGCTCACGGGCGGTACGGGTGTCGCAGGTGCGGCCATTTCGAGCTGCGCCGGAGCCAATGTGGCCACGCCTGCTGCCATGGCAAGCGTCAACGGGGCCATGTACGGCGGCGCCGTGCTCGCGACGGCTACGGCACAGGTTGCTGCCTGCGCAATCGTGACGGCTATTTTGACCCCGCTGGTCACCAGCTGGTGCTACAAGCATTTTGAGGGCCAGGGCAACGGCGATAGCAAGGCAACGACCGACAAGGCCTCCGCAGCCGCCTAATGCCAAACGGTAATCAAAGCTAAAAACTAGCTACGCCACAGGGCGGCCACGGGGGATCCCGTGGCCGCCCTGCAGTTTCTGTAGGGTCTTTGGGACACTTTACCCTGCTAAAGCTGGCATAACAGCTAGAGCGAACGTCGTACAAAGGCAAGGAAAAATAACATACAAATCGGTGAACGGTAGTTGTTCGCGCTCGCGTTTCCTGCGGATTTGTGAAAAACGCCCTTTTGATATAAAAAAAGAAACATATAACAGCCCAGATGGAGAGGGTGGCTATGTTATCCTTCTCAGACGGGTGAAATCTTGGGTTTTGGGTTGTAGTTCCAAGGTGGACAAACGTTTTTCCTGCACCAACGTGTGGTGAAGAACGGAAGAAGCCGGTAGTGCAAGCCGAAAATTCAAGAATTCAATAAGCAGCGGTGTGAGAGAGCGCCGCATTACACGTAACTAGGAGCGTGGTTACACAATGCAGGAGGCATGGGAAGGCTTCAAGGAAGGTATCTGGACGGGAGAGGTTGACGTCCGAGACTTCATCCAGAAGAACTACACCCCCTACGAGGGCGATGAGTCGTTCCTCGTAGGTCCGACCGAGCGTACCAAGGAGCTGTGGGGCGAGGTTCTCGACCTGCTGCTTAAGGAGCGCGAGCAGGGTGGTGTCCTCGATATGGACACCAAGACCGTCACGGGTATCGTGAGCCACCCCGCTGGCTACATCGATAACGCCCATCGCGACAAGGAGACTATCGTCGGCCTCCAGACTGACAAGCCGCTCAAGCGCGCGCTGCACGTCAACGGTGGTATCCGCATCGCTTGTCAGGCTGCCAGCCAGCACGGCTATAAGGTCGACGAGAACGTTGTCGAGCGCTACACCTTCGAGCGTAAGACCCACAACGCTGGCGTCTTCGATGTTTACACTCCCGAGATGCGTGCTTGCCGCTCGGCTCACATCATCACCGGTCTGCCCGATGGCTATGGCCGCGGCCGCATCATCGGCGACTACCGTCGTGTTGCCCTGTACGGCGTCGACTACCTGATCAAGGACAAGGAGGCCCAGAAGGCTTCCACCCCGACGGTCATGACCGCCGACAACATCCGCGACCGCGAGGAGCTGCAGGAGCAGATCCGCGCCCTCGGCGAGCTCAAGATGATGGCCGAGACCTATGGTTTCGATATTTCCAACCCTGCTACCAACACGCAGGAGGCCATCCAGTGGATGTACTTCGCCTACCTTGCTGCCGTCAAGGAGCAGAACGGCGCCGCTATGTCCATCGGCCGTACCTCTACGTTCATCGACATCTACGCTGAGCGCGACCTTGCCAACGGTACCTTCACCGAGGAGCAGATCCAGGAGTTCGTGGATCACTTCATCATGAAGCTCCGCATGGTCAAGTTTGCCCGTACCCCCGAGTACCAGGCCCTGTTCACCGGCGATCCGCAGTGGGTCACCGAGTCCATCGGCGGCATGGGTGTCGACGGCCGTACGCTCGTTACCAAGATGAGCTACCGCTACCTGCACACGCTCGAGAACATGGGCACCAGCCCCGAGCCCAACATGACCGTTCTGTGGTCGACCCGTCTGCCCGAGAACTTCAAGAAGTTCTGCGCCAAGACTTCTGTCGCCAGCTCCTCGATCCAGTACGAGAACGACGACCTCATGCGCGTCTATCACGGCGACGACTACGGCATTGCCTGCTGCGTGTCCTCCATGCGCATTGGCAAGGAGATGCAGTTCTTCGGCGCCCGCGCCAACCTGGCCAAGTGCCTGCTGTACGCACTCAACGGCGGTGTTGACGAGGTCTCCAAGAAGCAGGTCGGCCCCAAGTACCGCGCCGTCGAGGGCGATACGCTCGATTACGACGACGTTGTGGCCAAGTACAACGACATGATGAAGTGGCTTGCTGGCGTGTACGTCAACTCGCTGAACATCATTCACTACATGCACGACAAGTACTACTACGAGCGCATCCAGATGGCTCTGCACGACAAGCACGTGCACCGCTGGTTCGCTACGGGCATCGCTGGCCTTTCCGTCGTGGCT
>CALJNY010000347.1 GCA_937981515.1 uncultured Collinsella sp.
CTCTTTAACGATGACGACTACAGCGGCCTGGCGCGCTACAAGCTGGTGCTTTCGCAGGACGATAAAGAGACGCTGTTCTCCATCGTGTCTAGGTCTCCCGTGCCAGATGAAAAATCGGATCGCATTGTCGAGAACCATGCGTTCTTCCGTGAAAAGATGCACGGGAAATCATTCGACCCTGCAAGGCTTTGGGCGGGGCTAAACCGCGTGCAGGTCATCGACACTAAGCTTACCGCTGGCGTTGATAATGCCCAGCTCATATTTGAGTCCATGAACTCCAAGGGCAAGCCGCTCACGCCTATTGACCTCATTCGTAACTACGTTCTTATGTCGCTCCCCAACGACGAGCAGACCAAGCTCTACGAGGGTTACTGGCATCCGCTCGAGCGCTTGTTCGGAAAAGGCGGCGAGGAAGAGTTCAATGCATTTATCTGGTACTGGCTGTGGCTCAAGGTTCCCAATAGGATGCCAAAGGAAAACGAGGCCTACTACGAGTTCAAACGCTATTTCGCTGATGACTACGATGGAGATACCGAGGGCCTGCTGAAGGAACTCCGCGAATATGCGCAAAGATATGCCAGGTTGTTCCTTGGCGAGGAGAAAGACGATGGCCTGCACCAAGTATTCGGCAGAATCGTAAGCCTTGATGTGAAGCAGGTCAGGCCTCTTTTGATGCTGCTTTACTCGGTTTACGAGGGAAATATGTTAAACCGCAATGCGTTTCTGCGTATCTGCGAGACTATCGAGTCGTTCCTGTTCAGGCGGGCGGTTTGCGGCAGGCTTACCACGGGCCTAAATAATTTCTTTGCCGGCATGTATCGCAACCTCGAGCAGCAGGACGATATAGAGGAGTACGTTACGGCGATGCTCCTTATCCACAGCAGCGGTATGACTGCGTACTTCCCGACAGACGAGCATTTTGTCGAGGAGTTTAAGACGCGCGACTGCTACAACCGCTTCTCCAAAAAGCGCTATTACCTGGAGCGCATGGAGAACTGGCACCACACGAAGGAGCCCATCTCGGCTGACAATTACCAGATCGAGCACGTCATGCCCCAGACGATCGATAGTGAGCACGGCTGGAAGGAATCGCTTGGCGAGAACTGGGAAGACATTCATGACAGGCTGTGCAACAACTTGGGAAATCTTACGCTGACGGGCTACAACCAGGAGTACTCAAACCGGTCGTTCTCGGATAAGCTCAATCTTCCGAACGTGGGACTTAAATGCAGCCCGCTCTACCTAAATAAGTCGATCGCCTCGCATGAAAAATGGGGCGAGGAAGAGATTAGGCAGCGCGCGAACGATCTGGCGAAAGAGGCGTGTGAGATATGGAAATATCCCGACCTTCCGGCAGATGTCGTCGACAAGTATCGCCCCTCTCGCGGGGAGTCTGACGAGGCGCCTATTTGGACCCTGCAGGAGAATCACCCCACTTTTGCCGAAGGTGGACTCAACCAGAAGCTTTTCGATGAGGTGTGCGAGTCTGTTCTGAGTGGTAACCCTTCGTGGGAGTCCTATATAGCCAAGTACTATGTAGGCTTTAGGTCGGGCAAGCGAAAACTGCATGCCGTGTTAGAAGGCAGGACCAGCAACGGTGGTTGGATTGCCGTCGGTCTGGCAAAGAGTGTGGACGAGCTGATTGACCCGGAGGCCATGTGCCAGGACAAACGCACGCAGGGCGGATTTGGGCCGGGTATGCCGACCTATGTTGCACTCCGTAGCGCTGACGATATTCCCGCGGTGCTCGATCTCATAAAGCAGTGCTAGACAAGGGCCGGGAATCAAATTCTCGGCCCTTGCCAGCTCAAAATCGTCGATGGCTCATCCGCCTGTCTGCACCCCCGCAATCCCGCGCGCGGCGCTCTGCAGCTCGTACTCCCTCTGGCTCCACTGGTGCAGCTCGGCCGTGCGCACGGCGTCGCGGCACAGATCCAGGAATACCTCGGCTCCCTCGCAGAAGCACTCGCGGGCAAAGTCACCCGAGCCGCTTGCGATGCACGCGCTGTCGGCGAAGAGCTATCGGCTAGACGATTCGCGCGGGCAGCGGCTAAAGTGGGCTTGTGATAAATCGATAATTGAAGAGAACGAACATGTGTTCGTTTATATGGTAAGATATATGCCAGCGGGAGCGATTTCATTCGATATCGTTCTTGCCGGTACTTTTTACTTCCGCATGCTGTCGGCGCGGACTTCGAATTCAGAGAGGGCGATTGCAATGCTATACGAATTTAAATAGATCTCTAATGCTTGATTATGACCATGTCTATGTCAAAAGACATACAAAAGTGTTAGTCTTTTGACATGAAACACTTTGATGAAATATTCGAACTGGCGGCAGATGGCTACGGCATCGTGACTGCTGCGCAGGCACGCGAGATTGGCGTAACCACCGGAGAACTGAGCCGATGGTGCGCCACTGGGAAATTGATGCGCCGAGGACATGGGGTGTACAAACTCACCCAATGGGTTCCGACGCCCCGTGACGTCTTTGCGGAGGCAGTGGCTCTTGTTGGTGACGAGGGTTTCCTGTGGGGCGAATCAGTGCTGTCTATGCACGCACTTGCACTTGTTGATCCTCGTGCCGTGACCGTGGCAACACCAAAGCGTGTTCGCCGTAAACTGCCAGCTTGGGTAAAAACAGTGTCCGCTCCAGAGAATGCGAAAACGACGTTCTATGAAGGAATCCCTTCTCAATGCGTTGCTGATGCGATTGAGGCTTGTAAGGGGTCCGTTATGACCGAACGCCTCATCGAGGCAACCAAGCACGCTCAAGCCGAGGGCCTTATTACCTCCAATGAGCATGAGAGACTGATGAAGGAGCTGTCGTGAAGGAAGTCAAGAAGCCAACCAGCAGACGTAACCTTGACATATGGTATCCTCGCCTGAAGCTGCGGCAATATTGAAAGGTCTCGGGTTTCCCGAACCGGGGCCGGTTCCGTGCATGAGGCTCGAGCATCAGATTGCCCAAAAACTTCATGCTGCGAGCAGCCCCGGCAGCGAGCGCGCCCATGATCTGATAGATCTCCAGATTGCAATTTCCAACGGGGAAATTGATTACCTAAAAACTCGAGAGGTCTGTATCAGACTCTTTGCGTATCGTGCGGAGCAGGAGTGGCCTCCAATGATCTCGAGGGGAGTGGGCTGGGACTCACTGTATTTCTCCCAGGCGGAAGGACTTAACGTTTTGCCGACTGTCGATGATGCCGTGGCATGGGCGAACGACTTGATTGCAAAAATCGATTCTGCTCGTTAGTGACACTGCTGAGATCTCCCGCTTACGCCATAGCAACCCCACGCGCGGCGCTCAGCAGTTCGTACTCCCTCTGGCTCCATTGGCACAG
>CALJNY010000348.1 GCA_937981515.1 uncultured Collinsella sp.
CCGTACATGTACGGATGAATGTGGGAGGTGTTCGGATGAAGTCGATAATCAAGGGCGAACACCCTTCAAAGATTTTCAAAAAAAGTTGTTGACGCGCGCGTAACGACTCGTCTAATATATCCCTTGCGCGATGGACCTGTAGCTCAGTTGGTTAGAGCGTCCGGCTGATAACCGGGAGGTCACAAGTTCGAATCTTGTCAGGTCCACCACTTTCTTTCGCAATAAACACCCCAGCGAGAGCCGAGTCGCCGCTGGGGTGTTTATTACTGTCTCCGTGGGGGTTTAGCTCAGCTGGGAGAGCGCGGGCTTTGCAAGCCTGAGGTCAGGGGTTCGATCCCCCTAACCTCCACCATGATGGACCTGTAGCTCAGTTGGTTAGAGCGTCCGGCTGATAACCGGGAGGTCACAAGTTCGAATCTTGTCAGGTCCACCATCAAAACGTTAAGAGCCCTGGGGTATTGCCTCGGGGCTTTTTTCTTATCCAACAAAAGTAGTCAAAATAGCCCCGTCCCAAATTAACTGCTTTGATTTTGTGTGCTGGGCGAAAGATTGGGTAGTATAGCTATTCAATGCGGCGACCCTGCCGTGTGTTAACCGCTACGTACCGGAGGTGTTCCATGGTTCGTGTCGACATAGAGACCATCGTCATGGCCGCCGGTCCCGTGCCATCGCTTATCGTGCTTCGTGAGCGCTGCGGCAAGTCGGATTCGACGGCACCTCTGCGTTCACTTTCCATTCAGACCGGCTCGTTTGAGGCCGCGGCCATTAGCCGCGGTATTGATAGCGGTCGCGCCGAGCGCCCGATAACGCATGACCTGCTGCTTGACACTGTCGATGCTCTGGGCGCCAAGCTCGAGCGCATCGAGATCGTTCGTGCCGAGCCGCCGGTGTTCTATGCGACGATTGTCGTGCTGGTCGATGGTGACGAGCGCAAGATTGACGCCCGCCCCAGTGACGCCATTGCCCTTGCCGCGCGCAGCAATGCCCCCATGTTCGTGGAGGACGACATCATGAATCGTCTGGGTACCGTTTCTGCCCATGCCGAGGAAGTCGACGACGAGCAGGAGTTCGAGAAGTTCGACGAGTTCGTCCATACGCTCTCCCCCGATGATTTCTAAATGTCTGGCACGCGAGCGGAGAGGTCGCTGATGGGTACCCGCGTATCAGCTGAAGCGGCCGCCATCGCGCGTGAGGCCCAGATGCGCTCGGAGGCATCCGAGGCGGCTCGCATCGCCTATGTGACGCAGGCCCGCACGCTTCGCGAGCGCCGCGGCTCCTATATCAAGATGGTTATCATCTCCGCCCTTGTCGCGGTAATCTGTTCTCGTCTTCGTGGTACAGTTGGTGCGCTTGGGTTTTCGATTTCAACAGGCTTGGTAATCTGGGGTGTGGTCGATGCAGTCATGCTGACCAACCAGATCAAGGTACTCGACAAGCGCGCGATGGATATGATGCGCGCCCGCGACGCTGCCGCCAAGATCGCTGCCGAGGCACAAGAACTGTAACGACGCCGGATTCGATGGGAAGGTCTAGAGATGGCACAGGATATGCAGGACGCCGGTAACGTCTCCGCCGAGCTCGACGCCATGGTGTGTGACCTGATTGGCGCGTTCTTGGACGACCTTGCCGCCGGCGAGAATCCGGGCGTAGTTGTGGCGATCGAGGACGCTGCTTCCAACCGCTATCTGGCCGCGCTCGACGAGGATGGCGAGGAGGCGTGTCTCGAGGCCGCCACCAACTTTATCTCCGAGCACAAGATGGGTCTTAAGGACGAGGGCCTGGGCCGCATCGCCCGCTATGCCATCGGCTACACCGGCTGTGTCGAGATTGACGGTGGCTATCACGACGCTCTGCTCGTGAGCTTCTTTGAGACGACGCTCGAGAGCGGCTTTTCGGCATATGTGCTGTATGAGGGCATGGGCGCCGGCGATGGTTTTATGTGGAGCGACCCTGAACCTGCAGGTGAGGAAACCCCTCTCATCTAAAATCGCTAAAATAAACGAGTTTTCGGTAAAAGGCTCAATATTCCCGCTGAGCGTTGTGTTGCTGGGCGGGTCGCATACGCGTGCCGTTTGTATATGGATAGAAGATAGGGGAACTACATGCGCGTAGACAATCTGAGGAACATCGCCATCATCGCCCACGTCGACCACGGCAAGACGACGATGGTCGATAAGCTCCTGCGTGCCACGGACGCCTTCCGTGCCAACCAGCAGGTCGAGGACCGCGTCCTGGACTCTAACGACCAGGAGCGCGAGCGCGGCATCACGATTCTCGCCAAGAACATCTCTATCGAGTACAAGGACGTCAAGATCAACGTCATCGACACCCCGGGCCACGCCGACTTTGGCGGCGAGGTCGAGCGCGTGCTGCGTATGGCCGACGGCGCCCTGCTGCTGGTCGATGCCTTTGAGGGCCCCATGCCCCAGACCCGCTTCGTGCTGCGTCATGCTATCGACACCGGCCTCAAGATCATGATCGTCATCAACAAGATTGATCGTCCAGGTGCCAACCCCGAGAAGGCCTACAACGACTGCCTGGACCTTATGGCCGACCTGGGCGCCACCGACGACCAGCTTGAGTTCGCCATGGAGCACGTGGTCTATGC
>CALJNY010000349.1 GCA_937981515.1 uncultured Collinsella sp.
CGGCTTCCAAATCGGTAAAGCCATGAAAACGTGGAACTGTTGACCTCGAGGTCATCATCAATCCATTCATCTGGCAATTCATCGTAATTAAATTGCTTTCCAACCTGGACTGACTTGTTGAACCTACGCTTTACAAGTCGCTGGTCAGTAATTTGGTACAGATATTTGCAATGCCCCTTTACCGGTGTCCTAGTATTTGAAAAAACCTGTGCCAAGCAATCCTTATCCCAGCCATGAAAATACGATTCAAAAGCACGAGAAGTACTCTTTTTGTTATAGGGAACAGTCCCCACTATTAACACGCGTGGGAAATTATTAATCATTATATTCAGCCGATCGGACGAACTTTGAGTACATCATTTTTCTGAGCGTAGTTGGCACCAGGCTTACACCGGCACGTAGAATCGCAAGAATCACAAACTCATTTATCGAAATGAACTGATTCTGATACATATATTTGAGCAGCTTAATTTGGGATGAAGCATACTTAAATCCGCCACGACGCGAATACAGTCCTTCATCAGCTCTCATATAAACTAACGGATCGCTAATATTTTGAGCCCTGAATCCGTTAGACAGCATCCTTATCCAAAGAAAGTAATCTTCCAGTAAATAAAAAGGTTGATACCCGCCAGAACTCAACACTGCGTCTTTTTTAAACATAACTGCAGGATGATTAATTGGATTCCTTTTCTTGGCGAACTCCAAAATGGATTCTGTATCTTCAGGGAGCTTTCGGCAGGAAAACACATTAGATGGAGAGTCACAAAACTCGAGAACCGTGCCGCTCACGAAATCAATTTCACCAGTTGAAAGTATGGCAAGTTCTTTTTCGCAACGATCAGGAAGAGATATATCGTCGCTGTCCATTCTGGCAATGAACTGAGAATTACATTCGTTGAGCCCGATATTAAGTGCGGCGCCTAAACCGGAATTACATTCAAGCCGAATTACTTTAAATAATCTTCCAGATTCTGAATTCAGATATTGCGCAATAACGGCATCCAATTCTGGCGTGAGCGGGCCGTCGCACACAAGAACAAACTCGGCAGGGCTGACAGTTTGATTAAGCATGCTGTCAATTGAGTCGCGTAAATACTCAGGTTTTTCTTTATAGTAAACCGACATCAAGACGGAGTATGAAGGCTCATTGGAAATAATCATCGCGCACCGTCGCCAGTGCTCACAACGCCAAGCGTTTTGAGCATGATCACTACGTCCATCTTGATGTTTCTTGTTTGGATGTACTGCAGATCGAACAGCACCTTTTCGCTGGGAAGAAGGTCATAACCACCTGTAACCTGGGCAAGGCCAGAAATGCCTGGGCGCACCATGGTGCGGTAATGCCAACCATGAATACGCTTCTCGAACTCATCGCAAAACGCAGGACGCTCGGGACGCGGACCGATTAGGCTCATATCGCCTTTGAACACATTCCAGAACTGAGGAATCTCGTCCAGGCGCGTCTTGCGCATAATCTTCCCGAAAGGTGTTACGCGCGGATCATCATCCTGTGCCCACTGTGCGCCTCGAGACTCTGCGTCGGTGTACATGCTTCGAAATTTATAGATGTTAAACACCTTGCCGTCTTTGCCCACACGACGCTGGGCATAAATAACCGGGCCTTCAGATTCCGATTTAATCTTCACTGCAATGACGGCCATGGGAATAGCGAGAACGATCAAGGCACAGCCACAGGAAACAACGTCAAATGATCGCTTAATAAAACGATAGAATAGTCCACCATTAACGACTGGCTCTTCCAATTCAACAATGTCATTACCGGGCAACAACTTCTCCAGCACATCTGCTGGAATACCGTTTTCGCTCAACTTCGGCTCGTGTTTTCCCACATTTTGAAGCTTGGCGGCCCTACGCCTATCCTCTTGCGCTATAGCAAAAGCTGTTGCATCTCCAATTTGGTTATCTTGCACTATTTCCTTCAAACCTACGTCCCCGCCCCGGGGATCCTCCCTGTCCCGTTAAACAGTCGCCCGCAGCTAGGCGATCGCCTTTTTAAGGTTTCGCGTGACGCGTTGCTCGGCTGAAAGCACGGCAAGGCCAACGCGCGTAGTCACGCGGCGGCCGCATAAGTCGAGCTCCAAATAAGCAGTGCTCTTGCGTCTGTTAATGCTTTTGATAAGGCCTTCGTGGCCCAACAGCGGACCTGCCGTCACTACGACCTGGTCGCCGTCCTTTAGGGCCTCGCTCATGGGAACTACGCGGTTTCCCCTATGCGTAAAACTGCCAATGAGCTGGGTCTCTTCTTTTGCCAACGGCACAAACTGACCGTCCTGGGAAAGCACCCGGGCAAAGTCGTCCATGCGCAGCAGATACTGTTGCACGGAACGGGGATCTGCCGTATCGCAGATAAGGTAACCGGGAAAGAGCGGCTTGGTCGTGTTGACCCATTCGCCGTGTACCTTGATCTCGGTTTGGTATTGGGGATAAAAGAGCTCCCGCATGGCGCTAGCCGGCACCATGCGCTCGATGCGCTCGCGCATTACGTCTTCGCGACCGTTAATGACCTGGATCACATACCACACGAGCCCCACCCCCTTGCTGTCTTACGTGTGGCTCACGGGGTTTGGGTATGGCTTCGCCAGGGCGCTTGTGCGCGAAGGCGCTCCATATTCAAACCCTGAGCCCAGTTAGACAAGCACGTGGCTCTGCCCCACCGTGAACGGTATGTATACGTGCAGTGTCTAGAGACGCGGACGTGTATCGCAAAATGACCCCGACTCCAGCTGCCTGCGTGCGATCCAGTCAAGCGGGAACAAAACTGGACCGCACGCAGCCAGCTGTAGAACTGCTGCGATTTGTCATGAAATGTCGAATCGAAAGTACAGCTTGCACATAGACAAGAACAAAGTCATTCGATGCGATACGCATGACGACGCTATTGGAGCTCGTGGTTTTTCTGGCACCGCCGTTACGGCCGGATGCTGATCGACCCTGCGCTTTGCGGCTTGCTGGAGCCGTGAGCACAGTTGAACCCATGTGACTTAGGTATCCTAGCACAGCAGGTGGCCCATACGTTTTGGGGCGTGTTGAGCAACA
>CALJNY010000350.1 GCA_937981515.1 uncultured Collinsella sp.
CGGGTGGTTTAAAGCTGGCCGCTGCGCGGCCAGCAGACTAAAGTCTTGAACAAAAGCGCGGCAAAAGGCCGCGCGCCATCTCTATTCAGATCTATATTGCCCGTAACGACTGCGCCGAGGTAACGCAGGCCCGGGTGCGACCTTCCTTTCTGGCGCACTCCGCAGGACGAAAGAACCCCCGCCGCACGTAGTGCGCAGCGGGGGTTCTTTCATGTCCGAGGACGTCCGCGAAGGTCAGCCCTCAGATCCTGCGGTGGGAGACCTAGGCCTCGTTGTACACCGTCTTGAGCTTCAGCAGGTGCTGATAGCGGTCCATAGCGGCCTGCTCATTCTCCTTGAAGAGCTCCTCGGCGCGCTCGGGGAAGGAACGCGTCAGCGAAGCGTAACGGGCCTCGTTCATCAGGAACTCCTGATAACCGCCCGCGGGCTCCTTGGAATCGAGCGAGAACTTCTTGCCGGCAGCAGCCTCGGGGTTGAAGCGGAAGAGGTTCCAGTAACCGCACTCGACAGCCTTCTTCATCTCGGCCTGGCAGTTCTGCATGCCACCCTTCTTGATGGAGTGCATCTCGCAGGGGCTGTAGCCGATGATGAGGGACGGGCCGTCGTAGGCCTCGGCCTCGTGAATGGCCTTGAGGGTCTGAGCCGGGTTGGCGCCCATGGCGACCTGCGCCACGTAAACGTAGCCGTAGCTCATGGCGATCTCGGCCAGGGACTTCTTCTTGGTCACCTTACCGGCAGCGGCGAACTGAGCGACCTGGCCCAGGTTCGAGGCCTTGGAGGCCTGACCACCAGTGTTGGAGTAGACCTCGGTGTCGAAGACGAAGACGTTGACGTTGTGGCCGGAAGCCAGGACGTGGTCCAGGCCACCGAAGCCGATGTCGTAGGCCCAACCGTCGCCGCCGAAGATCCAGAAGGACTTCTTGGTGAGGTAAGCCTTGTCGGCGAGGATCGCCTTGGAGGCGTCGCAGCCGCACTTCTCGAGCTCGGCAACGTAGGCGGCGGCAGCGGTCTTAGAGGCCTCGGCGTCGTTGACGGAGTCGATCCAAGCCTGGCCGGCAGCCTTGAGCTCATCGGACGGACCATCGGCAGCGATGATGTCCTGGGTAGCGGCGATCAGCTTCTTCTGGACGGCCTCGTAACCGACGGCCATGCCCAGACCGTGCTCGGCATTGTCCTCGAACAGGGAGTTGTTCCACGCCGGGCCGTGACCGTCCTTGTCCTTGCAGTAAGGAGCGGTGGCAGCGGGGTTGCCCCAAATGGAGGAGCAGCCGGTGGCGTTGGAGATGAACATGCGGTCGCCGGCGACCTGGGTCACCAGACGTGCATAGGCGGTCTCGGCGCAGCCGGCGCAGGAGCCGGAGAACTCCAGGTAGGGCTGCTTAAACTGGCTGCCCTTGACGTTGGCCGCGATGAGCTCCTTCTTCTCGGAGACGTTCTCGACCATGTAGTCCCAAACGGGCTGCTGGTCCATCTCCTGCTCGGTGGGAACCATCTCGAGGGCGCCCTTGGGGCAGACCTTGACGCAGTTGGTGCAACCCATGCAGTCGAGCGGGGACACAGCCATGGTGAACTTCATGCCCTTGGCCTTGGGGCCCATGGCGTCGAGCGTGCGGGTAGCCTCGGGCGCGGCGGCAGCCTCGTCCTCGGTCATCGCGAACGGACGGATGGTGGCATGCGGGCACACGTAGGCGCACTGGTTGCACTGGATGCACTTGGTCTCATCCCAGTGGGGAACGACCACGGCGACGCCGCGCTTCTCGTATGCGGAGGCGCCCAGCTCAAACTGGCCGTCGGCGCAATCGACAAAGGCGGAAACAGGCAGGCTGTCGCCGTCCATGCGATCGATGGGCTCGAGCAGGTTCTTGACCTGCTGGGCGATAGCGGACTTGGTCTCCTCGCAGAGCTCGACGGGAGCGACATCCTCGGCGGTAGCCCAGTCGGCCGGAACCTCGAACTTACGGAAAGCGGTAGCGCCGGCATCGATGGCCTTGTGGTTGGCGTCGACGATGGCCTGGCCCTTCTTCATGTAGGACTTGGTAGCCGCGTCCTTCATGTACTGCAGGGCGTCCTCGGCGGGCAGGACCTTGGCCAGCGCGAAGAAGGCGGACTGGAGCACCGTGTTGGTGCGCTTGCCCATGCCGACCTTGGCGGCCAGGTCGATAGCGTCAATCAGGTAAACGTTGACGTTGTTGTTGGCGATGTAGCGCTTGGCCACGGCGGGCATGTGCTCGGCGAACTCCTCGTCGCTCCACTGGCAGTTGACCAGGAAGGTGCCGCCCGGCTTGACGTCGCGGACCATCTTGAAGCCCTTGACGATGTAGCTGGGGTTGTGGCAAGCGACAAAGTCGGCCTTGGTCACGTAGTACGGCGAGCGAATCGGGGAATCACCAAAGCGCAGGTGCGAGACGGTGACGCCGCCGGTCTTCTTGGAGTCGTACTGGAAGTAGGCCTGGACGTACTTGTCGGTGTGATCGCCGATAATCTTGATCGAGTTCTTGTTGGCGCCGACGGTACCGTCGCCACCCAGACCCCAGAACTTGCACTCGATGGTGCCGGGAGCTGCGGTGTTGGGCGCATCCTCGGCCTCGGGCAGGCTCAGGTTGGTCACGTCATCGACAATGCCGATGGTGAACTCGCGCTTGGGCTCGTCCTTCTTAAGCTCCTCGAAGACAGCGAACGCGGACGCGGGAGGCGTGTCCTTGCTGCCCAGACCGTAACGGCCGCCGACAACCTTGATGCCCGTCTTGCCGGCCTCGTAGAGAGCGGAGACGACGTCCTGGTAGAGCGGCTCGCCGATGGAACCCGGCTCCTTGGTGCGGTCCATAACGGCAATCTTCTTGACGGTCTCGGGGAGAACGTCGACAAAGTGCTTGATGGAGAACGGACGGAACAGGCGAACCTTGACCAGGCCGACCTTCTCGCCGTGAGCGTTGAGGTAGTCGATGACTTCCTCGAGCACGTCGCAGAAGGAGCCCATGCACACGACGACGCGATCGGCATCGGGAGCGCCGTAGTAGTTGAACAGGCCGTAATCGGTGCCGAGCTTCTCGTTGATCTTCTTCATGTAGCCCTCGACGACGGCAGGAAGCTCGTCGTAGACCTTGTTGCAGGCCTCGCGGTTCTGGAAGAAGATGTCGCCGTTCTCGTGGCTGCCGCGGGTGTGCGGGTGCTCAGGGTTGAGCGCGTGATCGCGGAAAGCCTGGACGGCATCCATGTCGCACATCTCGGCAAGATCCTTGTAGTCCCACATGGCGACCTTCTGGATCTCGTGGCTGGTGCGGAAGCCGTCGAAGAAGTTAAGGAACGGGGTCTTGCCCTCGATGGCGGCAAGGTGAGCCACCGGCGAGAGGTCCATGACCTCCTGGACGTTGCCCTCGGCGAGCATGGCGAAACCGGTCTGGCGACAGGCCATGACGTCGGAGTGATCACCGAAGATGTTCAGGGCGTGCGAAGCGACGCAACGCGCGGAGACGTGGAAAACGCCCGGGAGCTGCTCTCCTGCGATCTTGTACATGTTCGGGATCATCAGGAGCAGACCCTGAGAAGCCGTGTAGGTGGTGGTCAGAGCACCGGCGCCCAGCGAACCGTGAACGGTACCGGCTGCACCTGCCTCGGACTCCATCTCGACGACCTTGACCGGGGTGCCGAAGATGTTCTTGCGACCCTGGGCCGCCCACTGGTCGACATGGTCGGCCATCGGGCTGGACGGCGTAATGGGATAAATTCCCGCTACCTCGGTGTACGCATACGAAACATATGCGGCCGCCTCGTTGCCGTCCATAGACTTAAACTTACGCGCCATATACCCCTCTCCTCTCATATAGGTATACAGGCCCCGGCGATCGCCGGGATATTGGCGTGATGGGATTTTCGTTGTTGCTTCCAATCATCTGGCAGGCGGACTCAGCAGCAGGTACATGGCGTGGAGAGAAGGCATGCCAAGGCGAGGAGGGCTGCACGCGCTCCACAGGCCCAGCTACCCGTCTTGCACATGACCGAGCGCCGCAAAGGCCGCATGCCGGATGCTCCCGGGCACGCCCCGGCGATGGGAAGCGCCCGCAACGGAAATCCGCATGCGGGTTTATTGTACCCCGCCGTCAAGCCATATTTCGGCAAATATAGGTGGCCGGTAAAGGTTTACCTCGGGTGACTATTGTGCGCCCGGCACCGACGGACACAGTCCCCTGGAACCCCACAGCAGTTGCGGTGAAATAGGGAGTGTTTTTGCTGTTAACGGCCTTAATCAGTCCCTATTTCACCGCAACTCATTGAGGGGATGAGTTAGAGGGCGCCGAGGAGGATGGCGTAGGTGGTGGATTCGCCGAGTTTGAGCTCGTCGCCGGGGTTGAGCTGGGCGGAGCGGCCAGGCTCTACTTGAACACACACGCTCGTGGCCCCGTTTACCACCACGGTGCCGTTAGTGGACGCCAGGTCCTCGACAAACCATGTGCCAGAATCGTCACACCAGATATGGGCATGGCGAGCCGAGACGTCGTCGCCGACGTCGGTGATGTCGCCCTCCCCCGTTGCCAGCGCGCCGATCTCGACGCCTTCCTCACTCGGCTGAATCCAGCGCGGGGCGCTCACCACGTAGCCGTTTTGCACGCGCAGCAGTCCCAGCGGATGCGCTGGCGCGACCTCGTGCTCGCCCGCGACCGAAGATGTGCTCAGCGAGCGCGGCGTCGACGTGGCACCGCCACAGGTCGCATGAGCGTAGTCGATGGCATAGGTCACCGACGAACGGACATCTGCCGAGCAACCCACGGCGACAAACAGCACCAGGATGGCCTCGGCGCGCTCGGCGGGCATGAGCTCAGCCGCCTGCGACAGGCGCTCGAGCGCATTGCGATAGAGATTCGTGTCCTGGTGGCATTCCTCGAGCGCCCGCACCATGGGCTCGCCAGCGGGGCCGCACACCATATTGGTCACGGCCGCGGCGTCCATGGGATTGCGACGGCGCAGGGCCAGCTGCGACATAATGCGCGCGGCCGAGGTGCCGTAATCGGCAAAATAACGTTCCTGCAGCGTGCCGACCGGCGCGCGCACGATAAAGCGCGAAACCCAGGAGCGATCGGCGGCACGACTCTGCGGACTACGGCCGTCGGCGAGTGGGCGGCTCGAGAGCACCAGGCCGCACAGTTCGATATGGCTCAGGTGCGCTGCGCGCTTAAAGATGTCGAACATTGCCCCGCACGGGGTGAGCTCAGCTTGAGAAGCCATGGCTTAGCCCTCCTTGGTCGCAGAGATCGTGTCGGATACTTCGGCCGGCTCGCCAAAGGCGCGGGCAGCCGCGGCTCCGCCGGCAAGCGGCGTCGCCATGGGAATTTTCGCACGTCGCGCTGACACGACGGGGAGCTCAAAGGCAAACCCCATCGCCAGCAAAAACCACGTGAGCGCATAGGTTGCAATTATGGCGGCCACCAGGCCACCCGCCACGGCATGCTGGGAAAACACGGCACATGCGAGTGCGGCCAGAGCCGGAACCTCGCAGGCGGAAAGGGCCAACACGCCCTGCAGGAATCCCGCACGGCGGTCGCGCGCCAAGGCCCCGGCAGCGATGCCCGCCATGCCCGGCAGTGCCAACGCCAGCACAGCGACGATGCCTGGCAACTTTCCGGACCACATAAGAGGCCCCGCGGCGAGCGTCACATGAGCGCCCGACGCCAACAGCGCCGCTGATACCACGACCACAGTCCAAAGCACGCCGCATACCGCCGCCGCACCAACCATCGCCGCACGCCGGGCCGTGTGCCCCGATACCTCCATCGGGCACGGCATGAGCGGCTCGGCGCGAAGCGAGCGCGCGACATTTTGCGCATAGTGGTCGCAAAATGCCGAGAGCGCCGCCTCCACCGCAGCCGGCTCGGGACGATCTTCCTGATGGCAGGACAGGCAGGCCATCACCACATCGAACAGCTGAGCGTCGACAAACGCCAGTGCATCGCGCAGATCCTCGGAATTTGGATCGAGCCCCAGCTGCTGAGCCTGTTCGGCCGCGGCAAGTGCCACATCGGGCTCGCGTCGCAGCAGTTGCGTCAAGTCGCAGCCGGGTGCGTGGGCGCCGACGGGATAATCGGGCAGCGTATCCATCTTGAGGCGATAAGGGCTGGCGATATCGCGCGTCCTTTTGCGCGAGCCCGAAGTACCCGACGCGCCCGGCGCTACTTCGTACGGCGCGACACCGGCAATGAGCTCGTAGACCGTACTCGCCGCTGCATAGACATCGATTGCCGGCGACATGCGGAGCGTGCGTAAGTCGGGGATATCGTCGGTGAGCATCTCGGGCGGGGCGTAGGCAACCGTCGCACGGCGCAACGTGGCATAGCGCTCGGTAAACGACGCCTTGCCGCCGGTGCCGGCCACCGCAGAGGCGGGCTCGAGCGCCAGCGACGAGCCAAAGTCGATCAAGCACAGGTCGAAGGTGCCCTCGGCAAGCTGTCGGTCGAGCGGCAGACGCGCCGTGCGCACCATGATATTAGCGGGCGAGATATCGCGGTGGACAAAACCCTCGCCCACCAAGCTCATGCGGCAAAGCAGATCGAACAGGTCGCGACCCAGGCGCGCCGCCACGAGCGGTGACAGGCGGCCGGCGTCGTCCACGGCAAGGCGCGGGCGCAGGCGAGCGAGCGTCTCGCCCTCGACCCACTCCATGACAATCGCGGGCACGCCGTCAACCTCGCCCCACCCGTATAAGCGGGGAAAGCCCTTAAGGCCCGAAAGGGCACGATGGCATTCATATTCCTCGCGAAACGCCGCCTTGAACTTGGTGACCAGCGCCTCGTGGGCGACATCGTCATCAAATTCGTCGCGTGTTGGCAAGATGAGCTGCTTGAGCGCCACGGCCTCGCCCTGCGCGTTGACGGCACGCGTCACACGGCCGATACCGCCGCGGCGCATGGTGGCGTCATCGGCAAACAGCATCGTAAAACGGCGCAGGTAGGCGGGAAGCTCGTCCGTGCCCAGGGCGACGGCCGGCTCAAACCCGTCGACGCGCGCCAGGCGCAGGCCCACCATGGGATCACGGTTGAGCGACTGGGCTGCCGCAGACGCGAGACCGTTCGTCATAGGGCGATCGCCGCCACATTGGTGTTGAAGTTGTTGAGCGCGACGTCGTCGTTGCCGTAGTGCCCAACCCATTGACACAGGTTGGTATAGCAGCCCCACAGATTGGCATACTGCCGATACCACTTAGATTTGGTCGAGAACCTTTGTCGACCGAACTCGGCACGGATAACAAACATGTCATTCGCCAGGGTGTCGCACGGTCCGGTATCGCCCGTAGCGTTATAGGTCGAAACCACGCTGTTGGCGCGGGCGACATAGCCATCGAGCATGTTGTATTTGGTCACGAGCCAGCTGTGAATACTCTCCTCCTCGGCAGCCGAGAGGCCACCCGAGCCCGCGTCCCCGCCGGCACCGCCGTCCGTCGAGCCACCACTCGAAGATCCACCGCCGGAGGCGGAGCCCGAACCGGAACCGCCGTCCGAGCCCGCCGAACCGCTGCCAGAACCGGACCCGTCCGAGCCGCCGGGCTTGCCCGTCTGCTGCGTATCCTGCTCCTTCTGCTGCTCCGCCTTGTTAACGACAGAAGCCACGCTGTTATTGGAAAGCTTCGTGATGACCTTGGTGTTGGTGAGCACGATGGTCTTGCCGTTTGCCAGCGTGATCTCGTTGGACGCCTGCTCGCCCTCGTCCGCGGGATCGACGCCAAACACGGTGCGCCCGACCACGCTCGCCCACGCATATCCAGTTGTCGTTCCCAAGTCGCTTTTGGCCTTGCGCCCAATATGCAGCTCGCGCGCAGCATGCGCCTGCCCCATGGACGGCACCGTCATGCCATAAGCCGAAACACCGGCTATGACCAGCACGAGCGAGCAAGACAGCAGCACATACGCCCGAGGCGCCAGGCCCAGCCGGCGTCGCATGCGCACCGCGGCGCCATGCTTTGTCTGAGTGCCCCCGGGCCGCATGCGTTCTCCTCCAACAAAAACACGCCGCTTAAAAGCGGCGCATTCTTTCATATTCACATTTGAGTGTATCAGCGAACCCAAAAGGTTGCGCAACGAATGGGCAAATACGAGGTGCGGACGGACCCATCCACGCGATAAGCGGATGAAAAGCAGGTTTGTTGCACAACAAATGTATGAACGCGTGCCCAATTATGAGCGCCCCGTGCGGCAGGCCGACGGGACATGCCGCGGAGCTGACACCGCCTAGATCGCGCGGCGGGCCTCGATAGCGCGGCCAAGCGTAAGCTCGTCGGCATACTCCAAGTCGCCGCCCACGGGAAGGCCGCTTGCCAGACGCGATACCTCGACGCCCAGCGGCTTGATAGTGCGGGCC
>CALJNY010000351.1 GCA_937981515.1 uncultured Collinsella sp.
CGGCAAGTGCTCGCGGATCGGCCGCATGCCGGGCGACTGGTGGCGCCAGTTTGCCGGCCTACGCACGCTGGCCTTCTACCAGATGACGCACCCCGGTGCCAAGCTCAACTTTATGGGCAACGAGATCGGCCAGTTTATTGAGTGGCGCTACTACGAGTCCATCCAGTGGTTCCTGACCGAGGAATACGAGACCCACAAGCATCATCAGGCGTTTATCAAGGCGCTCAACCACCTGTACACCGCCGAGCCCGCCCTGTACGAGCGCGGCTACACCGACGACGGCTTTACCTGGATCGACGCGGACAACTCCAAGCAGTCCATCGTGAGCTTTGTGCGCCAGGGCGAGGACATCGACGACGACCTGGTGATCCTGATCAACTTTGACCCGGCGAGCTACGAGAGCTTCCGTGTGGGCGTGCCGCGAGAGGGTGACTGGGAGGTCATCTTCGATTCCGACCGTCCAGAGTTTGGCGGCAGCGGATATGCCGGCGAGGAGCCCTACACCTGCTCGAGCGAGCCCTATCCCTGGAACGGGCAGATGGACTCCATCGAGATTAAGGTGCCCGGCCTGGCTGGCGTGGTGCTGAAGCGCCGCGGTCCCAGCAGCTACAAGCCGCCGGTGGTTGAGGAGCCCAAGAAGGCGACGTGTAAGCGCACGTCCTCGGTGAAGCCCAAGCTTGCGGCCGCCAAGAAGGCTCCGGCTAAGGCAAAGGCTACGACCACCAAGGCCAAGACCAAGACCGCTGCTAAGCCCGCTGCCAAGGCCGCGACCAAGAAGCCGGCTGCCAAAAAGGCCGCTACCAAGGCCAAGTCTGCTTCTGTTAAGTCGTCTGCCAAGGATGCGTAACAAAGCCGTTACAGCTGTAATTACCCGCCTCGCCGAGGCGTAGGATACAAGTCATAACCGTTCCGGGAGAAACATCCCCGGGGGAAGGAACGTATGAATAAGATCTTCGACAACAAGCAGGAGTTTACCGAGCTCTATCGCGATGCCGTCATGAGCATCAGCGGCAAGAGCGTCGAGGCCGCCAGCGACCTCGACCGCTTTAACGCCCTGGCCAAGCTCGTGGCCGAGAAGGCACGCACCGTTGCCACCAAGAGCGACGCCCGCGCCACCGCCGAGGGCAAAAAGCGCGTGTACTACTTCTCGATCGAGTTTTTGATCGGCCGCCTGCTCGACAACTACCTGCTCAACTTTGGCGTGCGCGACATGGTCGCCGAGGCGCTCGACGACATGGGCTTCGACCTGTCCGTCATTGAGAACCAGGAGCCCGATCCGGCTCTGGGCAACGGTGGCCTGGGCCGTCTGGCCGCATGCTTCCTGGATTCCATGGCAGCCGAGGGCATTGCCGGCTACGGCAACGGCATGCGCTACCGCTACGGTCTGTTTAAGCAGGAGATCGTCAACGGCAGCCAGGTCGAGGCCACCGACGAGTGGCTCACCCACGGCTATCCCTGGGAGGTTCGCCGTCAGGACAAGGCCGTGACCATCAAGTTTGGTGGCCATGTGGAGGGCTTTGAGGAGAACGGCCGTACGTTCTACCGCACGGTGGACACGCAGGATATCCTGGCCGTCCCCTATGACATCCCCGTGGTGGGCTATGCCGGCGAGACCGTCAACAAGCTGCGCGTCTGGGCCGCCGAGCCGGTAGAGGAGCACTTCGATCTGGAGGCCTTCAACCGCGGCGACTACGCCCTGGCCGATGCCGAGCGCGCCGAGGCCGAGGCCATCAGCGCCATCCTCTACCCCAACGACGCCGGTGAGCACGGCCGTCTGCTGCGCCTGAAGCAGGAGTACCTGTTTGTCTCGGCCGGCATCTACAGCCTGCTCGACACCTTTGAGAAGGAGCACGGCGAGAACTGGGAGCTGCTGCCCCAGTTTGTGGCCATCCACACCAACGACACGCACCCCGCCATGTGCGGCCCCGAGCTCATGCGCATCCTCATCGACGAGAAGAAGCTCGAGTGGGACGACGCCTGGAACATCGTGACGCAGGTCGTGAGCTACACCAACCACACTATCCTGCCCGAGGCTCTGGAGAAGTGGCCCATCGGCACGTTCTCCAAGCTCCTCCCCCGCGTGTACCAGATCATCGACGAGATCAGCCGTCGTTGGCACGAGTCGTTCGACACCACGCAGGATGGCTGGCAGGAGCGTCTGCGCCAGACCGCCATCCTGTGGGACGGCGAGATTCGCATGGCCAACCTATCCGTGATCTGCAGCCACAGCGTCAACGGCGTGGCCAAGATCCACTCCGACATCATCAAGAACATCGTGCTCAAGGACTTCTATGCCCTGACGCCCGAGAAGTTCAACAACAAGACCAACGGCATCTCGCACCGTCGCTTCTTTGCCGAGTCCAACCCCACCTACGCCAAGCTCGTGACCGAGGCCATTGGCGACGGCTGGCTTAAGGACGCCTTTGAGCTGGAGAAGCTCAAGGAGTTTAAGGACGATGCCGAGTTCCTGAAGGCCGTGGGTGCCTCCAAGCGCGCCAACAAGGAGCGCCTGGCCGCCTACGTCAAGGCCGAGACCGGTCTGGTCATCGACCCCAACACCGTCTTCGATGTTCAGGTTAAGCGCTTCCATGCCTACAAGCGCCAGCTCATGAACATCATGAAGGTGATGGACATTTACAACCGTCGCATCGCCGATCCCAACTTCCACGTGACGCCGACGACCTTCATCTTTAGCGGCAAGGCTGCCTCGAGCTACACCTTTGCCAAGGAGACCATCCGTCTGATCAACTCGGTGGCCGACGTCATCAACAACGATGCCCGCGTCAACGAGGTCAT
>CALJNY010000352.1 GCA_937981515.1 uncultured Collinsella sp.
GTGAGCGAGGAGGGAAGGTAGTCCGGCCTCCCGCCCTGCGCTCCGCAGCAGCCAGCGCCACGCGCTAGTAGTTCACCACCTGCTCCTCAAAGTACGCCTTCGGGTGGTTACAAACCGGGCACACCTCGGGCGCCTCGGCACCAACATGCAGGTGCCCGCAGTTCAGGCACTTCCACACCTTCACGCCCTCGCGCTCAAACACCTCGCCCGACTCAATGCGCTCGACAAGCTTGTTGTAGCGCTCCTCGTGAGCCTTCTCCACGGCACCGACGCCACGGAACTTTGCGGCGATCTCGGTAAAGCCCTCCTCCTCGGCGGTCTTGGCAAACTCGTCGTACATCGTGGTCCACTCGTAGTTCTCGCCCGCAGCGGCATCACGCAAGTTGTCCAGAGTGTCGGGAACGGCGCCGTCATGCAGATACTTAAACCACAGCTTGGCGTGCTCGGACTCGTTGCCTGCGGTCTCGGCAAAGATATTCGAGATCTGAACGTATCCATCCTTCTTGGCCTTGGATGCGTAGTAGCGATACTTGGTATGCGCCTGGGACTCACCGGCAAAAGCGGTCTCGAGGTTCTTCTTGGTCTGAGAGTTCTCAAAATCCATAGGTGTACTTCCCTTCAACATATGCCGCCCGTAGGCTTCGAGCGGCCTTGTCTTTAGGATGCCCTCATGTCGAAAATCTAAACCTTACAATCCTGTTTTTCAGATTCGGGTGGGCTACACGCTTAGCCAGCGGTCACCCTCCACGCGGCAAAAGCCCTCACACTCCAAGTCGGCCAAAATGTCTGCGACAAGATCGTGATCGACCGGCTCGCGGCCTGCTGCCGCCTCCATTTCGTTGACACCCGCCACGGCCTCGGCGAGTGTAATGCCCGCCGGCTGCCCATCGCGCGCCGCCAGCAGCATGCGCACAATATGAGCGCGCTTTTGACGACGCGAGCCCTCAAACTTGGACTGACGACTATAGCTCGCCGAGCGCCTGGACGGATTGGGCAGCGTCTTCTTAAGATACGCGCCGTAATCCAGCAACGCGTAATACCACGCGCGCGGCGTGTCGGCATCGTCTTGAGGCGCGGCAAAGGGCGCGATCTCATCCGCCGCCGCACCAGGAGCTGCCGGACAGGCGGCCTGAATCAACGGCACCAGCTCGCGATCGGGAACGGCCGGCACATCGGGAAAGAAATGATGCAGAAAGACCGTGCGCACGTTGGTCTCCAGATACACACCCGGTAGATCGAACGCAAACGACCGGATGCCCTGCGCCGTCGCCGGGCCAATACCGGGCAGGGCGACCAGGTCGCGCGTCTCACGTGGAAACTCCCCACCCCAGTCTTCCATAACGCACTGAGCGGCTCTATGAAGAGCCAGGGCGCGGCGATTGTAGCCCATCCCCTGCCACGCATCTAAAACATCGGAAGGGGCGGCCTGAGCTAGTGCCTGTACGGTCGGAAAGCGGTCGAGCCACGCGGGCATACGCGTCTCCACACGCGGCACCTGCGTTTGCTGCAGCATAACCTCGGAAAGCCAAATAATGTACGGGTCGCGCGTGCGGCGCCACGGAAGGTCGCGATAACGCAGGACCCCTTCCGAACGAATCATCGTACGAAAGGGGTCCTGAATCATAGCTATGCTCCTTATGCGGCGCTATTCCTCCCGGCAAGCGCACGCACAGGTGGCGTACTCGGGAAACGCATCGCGGTCGGCGAACTTGGAATCGACGGCCGGGAACTGGCGGTGAGCGACGATATCGCCCAGCGAAACGGAATCGAGGTAGTCGCGCATCAGCGCTTGAGCTCCGGCCCACAGGGGATGATAGCAGCACGTGCCCATGCGTGCACAGTCGCCATCGGGCGCGGTGCAATCGTTCATGACCATGGGGCCCTGAACGGCTTCAACGACCTGGCGGATGGTGACATCGTCGGGGCTGACCTTAAGACGCATGCCGCCATGGACGCCACGCAGGCTCTCCACAATACCGGCCTGAACCAAACCATGCTGAATCGAACGGGCAAACGAATACGGGACATTGACCTCTTCGGCGGCGGTGCGAACAGAAAGCAGACGCTCCGGATCCTCGGCAAGCATCGCGAGCATGCGAAGGGCGTAATCAGTCTTCCTCGATATGTCCATTTTTCCCCTTTCAAGGAATAGGAACAGCTCGAACGAGCTCCGGGGCCGAGCTTACGTCGAGACGCCAATGACCGTATGGACGCCCAAATAGCAAAACGGGTGCCCACTGAATGCCGCGTTTGAAGCCTCTTGCATCAAAAACGGCCCATAGTGCAAATCAGTATAACCTAACCCCCTGCTTCGTTGAACAGGTGTTGCGCAACAAACGCTTTGTTTGAACACATGTCTCAAACGGAGCTTGTCCGGGAATTGGAAGGATTTTGTTTTGGGTGAAAGGGGCCGATGGGATCAAGGTCCTATCAAACGCAAAAAGCCACGTCCGAAGACGTGGCTTTAATTGCGTTGGCGGGAAGTACGGGGCTCGAACCCGCGACCTCCGACGTGACAGGCCGGCGCTCTAACCAAACTGAGCTAACTCCCCAGGCAGTCGTTCGCGTTTGTTTCCGCTCGCGTGCGCTGCGGGGATTAGTATACACAGAAGTCTGTCCGGCGCGCAACAACTTTTTTGAAAAAATTTTTGGGACCATCCGGGAGGGT
>CALJNY010000353.1 GCA_937981515.1 uncultured Collinsella sp.
TCGGTGAAGTTTGCCACGGCCTTAACGATGGGGGCGGCGCGCTTGGCCTGGTCGCCGCTCTTAAAGATGCCCGAGCCCACAAAGACACCTTCGGCACCCAGCTGCATCATCAGCGCGGCGTCAGCGGGGGTCGCTACGCCGCCGGCGGCAAAGTTCACGACGGGAAGCTTACCCGTGGCGTGGACATCGCGCACCAGCTCGACCGGAACCTGCAGCTGCTTGGCTGCCTCAAAGAGCTCGTCGTTACGCAGGGCAACAACGTCGCGGATCTGCTTTTGGATCTTGCGCATGTGGCGCACAGCCTGGACGACGTCGCCCGTGCCCGGCTCGCCCTTGGTACGAATCATCGTGGCGCCCTCGGCAACACGGCGCAGCGCCTCGCCCAGGTCGCGGGCACCGCAGACAAACGGGACGTCAAACTGGGCTTTGTCGATGTGGTAGACATCGTCGGCGGGGGAGAGAACCTCGGACTCATCGATGTAGTCGATATCGATGGCCTGAAGGACCTGCGCCTCGACGATGTGACCGATGCGGCACTTGGCCATGACGGGGATGGAGACGGCCTCTTGGATGCCCTTGATCATCTTGGGGTCGCTCATGCGCGAGACGCCGCCTGCGGCACGGATGTCGGCCGGGATGCGCTCGAGTGCCATGACGGCGCAGGCGCCCGCCTCCTCGGCGATGCGTGCCTGCTCGGGCGTGGTGACGTCCATGATGACGCCGCCCTTGAGCATCTGCGCGAGCTCGCGATTGAGTTTGACGCGATCGGCCTTGCTGGTCTGTTCTGCCATGGTTGCTCCCTTGGTTGGCACGTGCATTGCTTGACGGAACATCCTATCGGGGAGCTGGGTATGGCGAAATACTCAGATTTCGAGATAATGACAAGGTCAGACTAATACCAGATTGAATGACTTAATAAGGTCAGGTGATAGGCTCATGCTTGACTACAATTTGGAAAAACGCGGCGGAGCATCGCTCTATGAGTATGTTTACCAGCAAATTCGAGATGATATCGTTGCTGGACGCATTGCGGCGGGGGAGCATCTTCCGTCTAAGCGTGCCTTTGCCAGCCATCTGGGAATCAGTGTCATTACCATCGAGAATGCATATAGCCAGTTACTTGCCGAGGGCTATATTTGCTCAAAGCCGCGTCGTGGCTACTACGCTTGTGAGCTTCCGGATGCACCGGTTTTGCCTTTGGCTGAGACAGAGCTTGATCGAGATTCCGCTCCTGCGGGTCTTAACGCACATGATGTTGATGGACGGGTCGAGCAATTCGACGCACTTTCTCCTTCCACTTTGGAGGCGGCGCGGCTTTGGCAAAGCGCACTGCGGGCGACGCTGGCATCCGAAGACGAGCGCGAGGTCTTTTCGCCCGCACCGGCACAGGGCACCGCTCGGCTACGATGCGCAATCGCTCACCACCTGCGTGGGACGAGGGGCATGAATGTCGACCCCAACAACATTGTTATCGGTGCGGGCGCCCAGCTGCTCGATACCATGTTGGTTCAGCTGCTTGGAGCCGACAGGGTGTATGCCGTTGAGGACCCGGGCTATTTGCGCCTGACGCGCATCTATCAGGCTATGGGCTGCAAAGTTCGACATATCCCGTTGGATGATGAGGGCGTGGACTTGAGCACTCTGCAGAAAAGCGGGACCGATGTCCTTCACCTGATGCCGTCCCATCAGTATCCGACCGGCCTTGTGACGAGCATTGCGCGTCGCTACGCGCTGCTGAGCTGGGCCGCCGAGCAGCCGGGCCGGTATCTCATCGAAGACGACTTCGATTGTGAGTTTCGCCTTGCCGGCAAGCCGATTCCCGCGCTCGCGTCAATCGACGCCGCCCAGTCGGTTATCTATACCAACACGTTTTCGAAGAGCCTTTCATCGGCGTTGCGTCTAGCGTACATGGTGTTGCCCGATGAGCTGATGGAGCGGTTTAGGCACAACCTTGGTTTTTACGCCTCATCGGTGAGCTCTGTTGACCAGGTTGCCTTGGCGCGTTTGCTGGAATCGGGTGATTACGAGCGACATGTGAACCGCGTGCGCGTGCGCGCTCGCGAGGCGCGCGATGGCCTGGCGGCGCTTGTACGGAAAGCGTTCCCGGCAGGGGAGGTCTCGATTGAGCATGCAGATGCGGGCCTTTACTGCACCGTGGTTGCAGAGCGCGGAGTGGGTGGAAGCTCTTTTGTGCGGGCCCTCACGCGCTCGAGTATCCCGTTCATCGATGTCAGTGACTGCTATTGGTGTGCCGATGGCGCATCTGTCCCTGAAAACTCAACTCAAATTCTTGTTCAGTATGACGATTTGAGTCCAAAAGTGCTTAATACCTTGGAATTGCAGCTAATGGGGGGCACTCTGCAATCTAAGTGAGTAGACTTTTGGCGCTTTGGCGACCAGACAGTTTTGTAACAAGCTATCTACCTGCGGTTTTGAAAAGCAGGATGACCGGCCTGCTCGGGATGTTCAAAAAAGTCTACTCACTTGCCACGCAAAGTTTCTGCATAAGAAAAAAAATGGGGTTTTCAACAGGGCTTCGTCCAGCTTTTGGCAAGCTTTTGGCCAGTTGGGGAGGGCTGTTGAAAACTTAACAGTCCGTTCGGCGCCATTTTTGGTGCGTTCGTGCCAATGCGAGTCAGGCTGGGTTGAAATTCGTGTTTTCCTGTGCCTATGAAAGATCTACTTTGTGACATATCGGCTTTTAGGTACTTGCGTTTGCCTCCTCAGGTCCGCGCTTTGTGTCCGTCGCTTCCGCGACCGGAAGAAGACCGGCAGCGATATGACCTCGCCCGTAACCCGACGGCTGCGGTTGCGCTCGGCTTTCCGTTGTATACATTGGTTCGGATGAGAAGCAAACGGACATGCTCTGCCAGCATTAGGCAGCGGCTGTTCCTTGGTGAGCTCCCCAGGGAATCCGTGCTGGAAACGGAGCATGGATTTTTGATAACGTCTCCTCTACTGACGGCATTCATCATGTCGCGGCATCTGACGGATCTTCAGCTTCTTTTGGTATTGGCGGAGATGTGTGGCTTGTTTGCGGTGTGCGCTCTGCCGGTGGCACTTGAGGCGGAGCTTACGCGTGCAATTGATTCGGGCGCGATTTCGACAACGTTCGGATGGGTGCGCTGCCCGTCCGAGGACGGCGCCACTTCAAATTTATGGCGTCGAGACGCTTTGGTTTTGGGCAGAGACCTTGACCGTTTTTGTTCAGATGTTTGCGGGATGCGTTACGGCAATAGATTTATGGCGGTATCGCAACTCGTCCCATTGGGCGCCGCGTCGCCTTT
>CALJNY010000354.1 GCA_937981515.1 uncultured Collinsella sp.
ACGGTTCATAGTGTACAGGTGCAGGCCGTCGGCACCGTGCTCCTTAAGGTCGCAAAGCTGACGAGCAGCATAATCTACACCGGCTGCCTGCAGGCTCTCGGGGTCGTTCTCGTACTTGGCAAGGATCTTGATGACGGGGGAGGGCAGCGACGCGCCGCACATAAAGACCATGCGGCTGATCTGCGACTTGCCCATAAACGGCATGATGCCCGCGGTAATGGGCACGGTGATGCCGGCCTTGTCGGCAAGCTCGCGAAAACGGTAGAAGCACTCGTTGTCAAAAAAGAGCTGCGTCACAAAGAAGCTTGCGCCGGCATCTTGCTTTTGCTTGAGGTGCTCGACCGAGACGTTGAGGTCCTCGCAGGCAATGTGGCCCTCGGGGTAGGCTGCGGCGCCCACACAAAAGCCGGCGTCAACGAGCTCGGGGATGAGGTCGCGGGCGTAGGCGTAGTCCGAGGCGGGCTTGTCGTCCTCAGTCGCGCCAGCGGGAAGATCACCACGCAGGGCCAGGATGTTTTCAACGCCGGCGGTGCGATACTCGTCAATCTTGGCGGCGATGTCGGCGTGGGTGCGGCCCACGCAGGTGAGATGTGCTACCGAGGGCGTATCGAATTCGCTCGAAATCATATGCGCGATGGGGGCGGTGGTGGCACCGTTACCCGAGCCGCCGGCCGAGCAGGTGACCGAGACAAAGCTCGGTGAAAGCTTGCACAGATTGCCTGCCACTTCGCGAGCCGTGTCGAGGGTTAGCTCGCCCTTGGGCGGGAACATCTCAAACGAAACGGGTGTGGTGCCCTGGGATGCTGCCTGCTTAAAAACCTCGTCGACGCGCATATCGTGCTCCTTTAGATGCCTGGGTGCGATGTTTTGTTGCAAGGATTCTACAGCACCACTGCGCTAAGGTGGAGTTTCTCTCGCTATTTGGGGATACCAATCGAAAATGCTTCGCTATCGGCATTTCCTATAACAGGGTAGTCAATCTAAGATGGGGCTATATTGAATGGTATTTGATGCGAAATACCAGTTAAGAAAGCCCCGCCCCAAATTGACTACCCTTAAACTATGGGGAGAGGTCTGCAATTTATACAGTTGATTGGCTGTTGAGGGTGGCAACGCCGCCTCGATAGGGTAACCTCATTGATTGGTTTCGTGACAGCAACATAACGGTAATGTCGCGGAAACACGACGAGCCTAATCTATGACTCGTTCGTTAGTAATCAACACCGCTTCTCACGCGGTGCCGATACGAAGGGAGTTCCGTATGGCCGATCTTACTGACCGCTTCGGGACCATGGTGTTCTCTGAGGAAGTCATGAAGGACTACCTCCCCAAGGACATTTGGAAGCGCCTTGCTGCAACCCTCGAGGACGGTGAGCCGCTCGACCTGGATGTGGCCAACGCCGTTGCCCACGCCATGAAGGTCTGGGCCATCTCCAAGGGCGCGACGCACTACGCGCACTGGTTCCAGCCGCTTTCGGGCATTACTTCCGAGAAGCACGACAGCTTCCTCGAGCCCAACCACGACGGCACCGCCATTACCAAGTTTACGGGCAAGAACCTCATCCAGGGCGAGCCCGATGCCTCCAGCTTCCCCAACGGCGGCCTGCGTGCCACCTTCGAGGCCCGTGGCTACACCGCCTGGGATCCCACCAGCCCCGCTTTTATCAAGGACGATGTCCTGTGCATCCCCACGGCTTTCTGCTCCTACACGGGCGAGGCCCTGGACAAGAAGACCCCGCTGCTGCGCTCCATGACCGCGCTCTCGCGTGAGTCCAAGCGCGTTTTGGCGCTGTTTGGCAAGACCCCCAAGAAGGTCGTTCCTTCCGTGGGCGATGAGCAGGAGTACTTCCTGATCAAGAAGGACGCTTACCGCAAGCGCAGGGACCTGGTCATCACCGGCCGCACCCTCTTTGGCGCTGCCCCCTGCAAGGGCCAGGAGCTCGAGGAGCACTACTTTGGCGCTATCCGCCCCACCGTCTCGGCCTATATGAAGGACCTGGACGATGAACTGTGGGCGCTTGGCATTCCCGCCAAGACCAAGCACAACGAGGTCGCTCCTTGCCAGCATGAGCTCGCCCCTGTCTATGGCGAGGTCAACGAGGCCATCGACCAGAATCTGGTCATGATGGAG
>CALJNY010000355.1 GCA_937981515.1 uncultured Collinsella sp.
GTATACGGCTTAACTAGACGCTGTGACAAACGCGCCACGCACTGAGCGCCAGCCGTATGGGCAAGGCGCTCAAGCTCGTCAAGCGAGCGGTCGAGCGGCCAGGCGTTATCGCGCCACTCAACTCCGACAAGAACGGCACGTTCGGGCGCAGGAGCTGTTGGAACGAGGGGAAACCGAGCCATTAGGCCGCCTCGATACGATGAAGGATATCCTCAACGACCTCATCGATCGTAAACTCGTCCATATCAAACCAAACAATGCGGTCATCGCGTTTAAACCACGAAAGCTGACGCTTGGCATAGCGACGTGAACGCGTCTTGATGAGTTCGCGAGCCTCATCCATAGAAATCACGCCGTTAAAGGCATCAATAATCTCTTTATAGCCAATCGCCTGCATCGAAGTCAGGGCATCTTCCAGCCCCTGGTCCATAAGACCGCGAACCTCATCAACAAGACCCTGCTCAAACATCAGATCGACGCGAAGGTTAATACGCTCGTAAAGCGCCTCGCGATTACGCATCAACCCAAACCACAGAGCGTGATAATGCTCGCGCGGAACACTAAACTGCGACTTTTGCTGCGCGTAGGACACACCATCATCGTGCATTTCGAGTGCGCGAATCACGCGACGAACATTATGGGGGTGAATGACCGCAGCGGACTCGGGGTCACGCTCGGCAAGCAGCGCGTGCAGCGCTTCCTCGCCAATGCGTTCGGCAAGCTCCTGATACCCCGCGCGGCGATCGTCCTCAAGCTCGCCTGAGGGAAAATCCATTTCATCCAGGGCGGCCTTGAGATACAGGCCCGTACCCCCACAAAACACCGGTAGGCGGCCCTCGCCTAGCAAGCGCTCAACATGAACACGAGCGTCTGCCTGATACAGCGCTGCAGAATATGCAACGCCCGGTTCAACAATATCGACCAGGCGTAGAGGCGCCGTGCATTCCTCGGGTGCCATCTTGGCAGTGCCGATATCCATACCTCGATAGATTTGCATCGCGTCACACGACAGCACTTCGGACGAAAGGCGAGCCGCCAAACGATCTGCGACATCACTTTTACCAACCGCTGTCGGACCGACAATCGCAACGGCAGAAAGGCCTGCCACGGAAGAAATCATTAGCGCGGCTCGCCCACAACGGATCCGGACAGATACCAGGTCTTAGCAACGTCGACGTCAACATCGACAATCTTGCCAATCAACTGATCGATGCTGTAGCCCGCGGGAATCGGTGCATGAACGGTCTGATTCTTAGGACTCATGCCCAGAAGCACCGCGTCATTCTTTTT
>CALJNY010000356.1 GCA_937981515.1 uncultured Collinsella sp.
CTCATAGGGACGTCCTCGACCTTTGCAGCATCGAGCTCGGTCGCGAGGGCAAGTAAAGCATGCGCGATGGCATTGAACATATTGGATACTCCTCATATATAGGCGCAAGGCCGACAAATTGATAGAAAGAGCCCCGCCGGACAACCCCGGCGGGGCTCGGACTCAGCCGCAAGCGCGGCGTCATATATGCGGGCGGAACGTAGGGGCCACCGATGTTAAGAAGTGTCAGCAAGCATAACGAAAGGTAGGGACCCCGTGCGCCCGTTTTGTATCACGCGGATGGGCCGCGCGGATACCAAAGGAAGGAGGCGCTAGGCCTGGGCGGCAGCAGAGCTGGGGCCCTGGACCTTTGCCCACGTCTTGAGCGACAGCGTATCGATCTCGATAAAGCCGGCGCTGGCCTTCTCGTCAAACGTGGTGTCGCGGTCGTAGGTAGCCAGACCGTAGTCGTAGAGGCTGAAGGGGCTCTTGCGGCCGACGACATGGCAGTTGCCCTTAAAGAACTTCAGGCGGACGGTGCCGGTCACGAACTTCTGGGTGTCGGCCATAAAGGCGTCGAGCGCGTTCTTGAGCGGGCTGTACCACTGGCCGTTATACACGGCGGTGGCCCAATCCTGCTCGAGCTTGATCTTGGTCTTGAGCAGGTCGCCCTCGACGCAAATGTCCTCGAGCGCCTTGTGGGCGGTGATGAGCGTCAGGGCGCCGGGAACCTCATAGCACTCGCGGCTCTTGAGGCCCACCAGACGGTCCTCAACCAGGTCGAGACGGCCAAAGCCGTTGTCGCCCGAAATCTTGTTGAGGGCGATGACGATCTCGGAGAGCTTCATCTTCTTGCCGTCGACGGCGACGGGCTTGCCGGCCTCAAACTCAATCTCGGTATACGTCGGGGTGTCGGGCGTGTCCTCGGGATTCTTGGTCATAACCCAAGCGTCGTCGAGCGGCTCATTCCAGGGATCCTCCAGGTGGCCGCACTCAATGGCACGACCCCACAGGTTGTCGTCGATGGAATAGGGGTTGTCGTTGGCACCCTCGGGAACCGGCACGTTGTGAGCGTGGGCATAGGCGACCTCGTCGGGACGGCACTTCAGATCCCACTCGCGAACCGGGGCGATAACCTTGAGCTCGGGGTCGAGGGCCTTGACGGCAGCCTCAAAACGGACCTGGTCGTTACCCTTGCCGGTGCAGCCGTGTGCGACGTAGGTCGCGCCAAACTCGTGAGCGACCTCGACAAGCTTCTTGGCGAGCAGCGGGCGAGACAGGGCGGAAAGCAGCGGATACTTGTTCTGGTACATGGAGTTTGCGGCGATGGCCTTGGTCAGGAACTCATCGGAGAACTCGTCGCGCAGGTCGAGCACCTGGCAATCAAGAACGCCCAGGTCAAGCGCCTTCTGCTTCTTGGCATCCAGTCCGGTCTCTTCCTGGCCCACGTTGCCGCAGACACAAACGACATCGAGATTCTTCTCGTCCTGGAGCCACTTGACACATACGGATGTATCAAGACCACCGGAATATGCGAGAACGACTTTTTCCTTGCTCATGGCTGTTTCCTTTCGCCCTTGGTAGCTAGTTAGAACATCGGTCAGTTGCAAGTCATTTCAAGGTCATATACCGTGCAATATCAGGTTAAATAGCAAAAATCAGCACATACATGCCCTAGAAACATGCAGCAATGTCGTGCTAAAACCCAACGACCTCAAAATGACTCTGTAGAGGCAATTCGCCCCAAGCGGACAGAGACGATTGTTATCGTCGTCGGGAAATTGCGCGCTGGCGTCGGATGGCATTGTCTGCAGTGGTGATGATCTTTACGAACTGCATCTGCCTCTCCTTTCACGTATCGCCGGGCGCAATTCAAATATCGCAAACGGTACCTTTTCTTCGGTAAGCGGTTGTTTTTCCGTCTCCGTTTTTGATGTTCGCTATATTACGCTAAAGTGCCCGCAGCACAAGCGACAAATTCAAATTTCTGAAAAGTTTTTTCATTAGTTTGTGAAGCGTGGTGCAAATACACTCCGTTCCTGCGAAAATACGGCCGACTACGAGTTGATGGTTATAACGTCTGAAACAATCTCGAAACGAAAGGCTCGCTTTTATGCAAACTTACGAATCGGACGCCAATATTGGAAACATTAAGATTCTCGCCGTTGATATGGACAAGACGCTTCTCACCGACGAGCGCGTGCTACCTCAGGGTCTTGATGAGCGCCTGGACAAGCTCGCCGAGGCTGGCATCGTGTTCTGCCCCGCTAGCGGACGTCCAGCCCCCAAGCTCGAGGAGATGTTCGAGGGCATCAAGAACCGCCTCGCCTTTTGTCCCGACAACGGAGCCTGCGTCATCTATCGCGGCAACTATATCTATAAGAGCAACATCGATGTGGCGCTGTATCAGCAGGTCTTGAGCCGTGCCTCGGAGGACCCGCGCGCCGTTCCCGTCCTGTGCTGCTTCGACGAGTTCTACGTGCTTGCCCGCGACCATAAATTTCACGACGAGATCAGCGTCTACTACAACACAATCAACTACGTCGACAGCTTTGAGGGCATTGATATCGAGTCCAACAAGATCTCGATCTTCTTCCCTGCCTATGATGCCGAGCCCGCATTCCGCGAGGACTACAGCCCCGAGTTCTCGGACAAGCTCTACGTCACCAACGCCGGGCGCGAGTGGATCGACTTTATGAACCTGGGTGTCGACAAGGGCGCCGGCGTCGCGCATCTGTGCGAGCACCTGGGCATCGATATCGCTGACGCCGCTGCCGTAGGCGATACCTACAACGATATCCCCATGCTTGAGCGCGTCGGGCATAGCTTTATCGTGGACAATGCCGAAGAGCATATGAACGCGCACGCCAAGTGGCGCATTCCGAGCAACAACGACGGAGGCGTACTGACGCTCATCGACGCCATCTTGGCGGCTCGGTAGCCGTCCCATCGGGCCTGGCCGGGCGGCACGGGTTAACTTTTCGCTCGGTCAGGTCCTGCGCAAGACGAAAGCCACATTAAGTGGCTTTCTTTGCGTGCGGAATCTACGAAAAGTTAACCCGTGCCGCCCGGCCAGGCCCTAGGTTTACTTACCTGCCGCCTAGATGGCGTCTTGAGTGTCTAGATACTTAGGCTGAATTTAATTGAACGAAGGGGGCTCCTTGCTGGCAAGGAGCCCCCTTCTGGTTTTGGTTACTTTGGAATTGTGGGCGCTTCCCTATTTTGCGTCGGCCCAGGTTATGCCGGTGCTGGCTTCGGCGATCAACGGTACGCGGAGGTCTACTACGTGCTCCATGACGTCGCGGACCATGGCGGTGAGGCGCTCGACTTCGTCGACGGGGCACTCAAAGTCCAATTCATCGTGTACCTGCAGAATCATGTGAGCGGCAAAGCCCTCTTCTTCCAGGCGGCGGCTTACGCGGGCCATCGCGATCTTGATGATGTCGGCCGCGGTGCCCTGCATGGGGTGGTTCATAGCCGTGCGCTCGCCAAAGCCGCGGAGCTGTGGGTTTTTGGCCTTGAGCTCAGGAATATGACGCCGGCGACCGTACATGGTCTCGGCGTAGCCCGTCTGCTTGGCACGCGCCACCACGTTGTCGAGGAACGTACGCACGCCTGGATAGGCCTCGTAGTAGCGATCGATCATATCGCGCGCCTCGGCCATCGAGATATGCAGCGACTGCGACAGACCGTAGGCCTGCTGGCCGTACACGATGCCAAAGTTCACGGCCTTGGCGCGACTGCGCAGATCGGGTGTCACCTCGGACACCGGCACGCCAAATACGCGCGCGGCCGTCTCGGCATGGAAGTCCTCACCCTCGTTAAAGGCACGTACCAGATGCTCGTCACCCGAGAGGTGCGCGAGCAGACGCAGCTCGATCTGCGAGTAGTCCACCGCCAAAAAGACGCTGCCCTCGCCTGCCGAGAACGCCGTCTTGACGGTGCGGCCCAGCTCCGAGCGCGTCGGGATGTTCTGCAGATTGGGGTCGCTCGAAGACAGACGCCCCGTCGCGGTGATGGTCTGGTTGTACGTAGTGTGTACGCGACCGTCACCGCGGCGCAGCGGACCTAGCGTGTCCAGATAGGTCGACTTAATCTTGGACTTCTCACGCCAGTCCAAAATCAGACGCACGATCTCGTGGTCGCGGGCAAGATCGCTCAACACCTTGGCGTTGGTCGAATAATAGCCGCGCTTAGTCTTCTTGAGGCCTTTGGTCGGAAGCCCCATAACGTCAAACAGCACATGCGAGAGCTGCATGGGACTGCCAATGTTAAAGGTCTCGTCACCCGCCAGGTCGCGAATACTGCGCTCGACCTCGGCAATCTGGGTCGCCAGACCCTCGGACAGACTGCGCAGCCGATCGGGGTCCACGAGCATACCCGCGCGCTCCATCTTGGCAAGCACCGGCACAAGCGGCATCTCGATGCCATCGAACACGTTGACGGCGTTCTCGCGGGTCATGCGGTCGCGCAGCGGTGCGACCAGCGCCAGCGTCAAGGCCGCCGTACGGGCGGCGGGTGCAGGAGCGTCCTCGCCGGCACCCTCTGCACCGCGCGCCGCAGGCAGCGCCATCTGCAGATAGGTATCGGCCAGATACGCCTCATCGAACTCGGAGCGGTCGGAATCCAGCAGGTAGGCGGCAACCACGGTATCGAAGATGCGCGTGGAATCGGCAGACAGCGGGTCCATGAGCTCGGGCTCAGAGGAATCGATAGGCGAAAGCTCGTGCAGCAGCGCCTTCATATCCGGGCTCGCCACGCGGCCCTCCATAAACAGGCGCGCGAGCACGCCGGCAATCACGCCGTGGGCGAAGTTAAAGCCCTCAACCTCAGCCGCCGCACCGCCGTCGCCCTCCTCGAGCGCGAACAGGCCCTTGGACGTCGCCAGCCACAGCGTGCGCGTCAGTCCAAAGAGCGCGCCCTCTTCCTTGTCGTCGTCCACCACGGCGGCAACCCACTCGCCGGCATCAATCGCGCGGGAGACCTCAGCCGCAACGGCACCAAGCGCGTCAACATCGCCCGCGGCTGCGCGAACCATCGCAGGCATCTCAAACACACTGGAGGCAGCAGCAGCCCCGCCCTCGTCGCCAATCAGCGCCAAGAAACGGTTCTGCATGGCGGTGATACCAAGCGTGCCCAGCGCCGCGGAAACCTCATCGGCAGAATACGCCGGGAAGGACGTCGCCTCAAAATCGAGCTCAACGGGCGCATCGGTGCGGATGGTCGCGACCTTGCGGCTCAGCAGGGCATCGTCGATGTGCGCACGCAGGTTCTCGCCCATCTTGCCCTTGACCTCGTCGGCATGCGCGATGACCTCGTCCAGGCTACCGTACTGCGCAATGAGCGCGCTCGCCTTTTTGGGGCCGATGCCCGGCACGCCGGGGATGTTATCGGACGTGTCGCCCTTCAGACCATAAAAGTCGGGCACGAGCGCCGGCGTGATGCCGTGATACAGATCGTCCACGCTCTCGGGCGTCATGATCGCCACGTCGGACAGGCCCTTGCGGGTCGAGACCACGTTGACGTGCTCGGTCACGAGCTGATACATGTCGCGGTCACCGGTCACCAGCAGCATGTCACAGCCGGCCTGCTCGCCCAGGCGCGCCATAGTGCCCAGGATGTCATCGCCTTCCCAGCCCTCGGACTGCAAAATCGGCACGTTGAGCGCGGCGAGCAGCTCCTTAATCATGGGAAACTGCGCGTGCAGATCGGGGTCCATGGGCGGGCGCTGAGCCTTGTACTGCGGCAGCATCTCCATGCGCACGCGCGGCTTGCCCTTGTCAAACGCCACAACAACGCCGTCGGGATTAAAGGCGTCAATCATCTTGAGGAACATATTCAAAAAGCCAAAAATCGCGTTGGTGGGACGACCGTCCGGCGCGTTCATGGTCGGCGGCACGGCGTGGAAGGCGCGGTGCATGAGCGAGTTGCCGTCGATGACGGCAAAGGTACGGCGCTTGTCAGACATATTGAATACCTCGCTTTGGGGTGGGCACGGTTTGCTCACACCAGTTTACACGCTCCCCGCCCCGCGGCCACCGCACATCAAGCTCCCCCGCCACCGTGAGCCCGCGCGTGATACGATGGCTCACGGTACATCAACCAGCACGATCGATCCGAAAGGAGCCTGCGTCATGGAGCGTCCCTGCGCATGGAAAAAGTACACGCCACAGCAAGTCGAGGAGCTCGAGGAGCTTTGCCGCGGCTATAAGCAGTTTTTGAGCGAGAACAAGACCGAGCGCCTGTGCGTCAAGACCGGTATCAAGATGGCCGAGGAGGCGGGCTACGTCAATCTGGAGACCGTGATCGCCGAGGGCCGCGCGCTCAAGGCAGGCGACAAGGTGTACGCCGCCAACCACGGCAAGGACCTTATGCTCGTCAACCTGGGCACCGCCCCGCTCGAGCAGGGCTTTAACATCCTGGGCGCCCACGTGGACTCGCCGCGCCTGGACCTTAAGCAGAACCCCGCTTTCGAGGCCGGCGACATGGCCTATCTCGACACGCACTACTATGGCGGCGTCAAGAGCTACCACTGGGTCGCTTCCCCGCTCGCACTCGTAGGCGTCATCTGCAAAAAGGACGGCACCACCGTCGACATCAACATCGGCGACAAGGCGGACGACCCGGTCTTTACCATCTCCGACCTGCTGATCCACCTCTCGAGCGAGCAGATGGCCAAGCCCGCCAAGGATGCCGTCGATGCCGAGATCCTCGACGTGATCGTGGGCGGCCGCCCCGTCAAGTTTGACGAGGACGACAAGGACGCTCCCAAGGAGCCCGTCAAGCAGATGTTCCTGGATATCCTCAAGGAGCAGTACGACGTCGAGGAGGAGGACTTCCTCTCCGCCGAGATCGAGGTCGTGCCCGCCGGCCCCGCCCGCGACATGGGCCTCGACCGCTCCATGATTCTGGGCTATGGCCATGACGACCGTGTCTGCGCCTATCCGTCCATGCTCGCCCAGATCGACGTCGCCAACGTGGAGCGCACGAGCATCACACTCATCGTCGACAAGGAGGAGATTGGCTCCGTGGGTGCCACCGGCATGACGAGCCGCTTCTTCGAGAACACCGTCGCCGAGATCATGACGCTCGCCGGCGAGGATAGCCCGCTGGCCCTGCGCCGTGCACTCGCCCACAGCCGCATGCTCTCCTCCGACGTGTCCGCCGGCTTCGACCCGGGCTACGCCGGCAAGTTCGAAACCAAGAACGCAGCCTTCATGGGTCGCGGCCTGTGCTTCAACAAGTACACGGGCAGCCGCGGCAAGGGCGGTTCAAACGACGCCGACGCCGAGTACGTGGCCCTCGTCCGCGACATCATGGACGAGGCCGGCGTGGACTTCCAGACCTGCGAGCTCGGCCGCGTCAACGCGGGCGGCGGTGGCACCATCGCCTACATCATGGCCAAGTACGGCATGAATGTCATCGACTCCGGCGTTGCCGTCCTGTCCATGCATGCCCTGTGGGAGGTCGCCAACAAGGCCGATATCTACGAGGCCTACCGCGGCTACAAGGCCTTCATCGAGCGCGCCTAATCAACCCTTCATCAGTTGCGGTGAAATACGGACTAAACTGGCCCATAAACGACCAAAACAGACCGTATTCCACCGCAACTTCTTTTTTGGCAGAGGAGAGTCCATGCTGCAGGTCATCATTTCGCCCGCCAAGCAGATGCGCGCGGCCCAAGATGCTTTTGAAGTCCTGGGCATTCCACCCTTTGTGCGCGAGACAGCTCGCCTCCACCGCGCACTGCTAGATATCGAGCGGAATGAAGGCAGCGGCGGCCTGCAGGTGCTATGGAGCGTGAGTGACAAACTGCTTACAACGTGCCTGGATATGCTTCACGAATTTATGCCTGTCCTGAGCGATGCCGGCCTCGCCGATCCCGATATCGCGCGTCGAATCTCCCCTGCCGTCATGTCCTATCACGGCATTCAATACCAGAGCATGGCGCCCGAGGTGATGGATTCCGCGCAGCTCGCATGGCTGCAAGACCATCTCTGGATCCTCTCGGGCCTTTACGGATGCGTGCGCCCCTTTCATGCCGTTGAACCGTATCGGCTGGAGATGGGCGCGAAGCTTGCCGTCGACAATGCCCGAGACCTCTACGCGTTTTGGGGCGACAAGCTCGCACGGGCCATCGCTCCGGCAGGCTCCAACGCTACGATCGTCAATCTCGCCAGCGCGGAATACGCCAAAGCCGTTCTACCCCGCCTCACCACCGAAGCCACGGTCGTCACATGCCTCTTTGGCGAGGGTATCCGCAACGGCAAGCCCATCCAGCGCTCGACCGCCAGCAAAAAGGCGCGCGGCTCCATGGTGCGCTGGATGGCAGAAAACAAGCTCGAGGATGCAAGCGAGCTCACCGCGTTCGACGTTGGTTATCGACACTTTCCCGAGCTTTCAGACAAAAACACCCTAGTATTCATGAACGTTCAGGCACAATAGGCCCGCCGTTTCCAAACACCCCGTTACTCCGCCAAGCCATCAGCCTTAGCGATCTCGCTCGTCGAGCCATCTTGATAAGTAACCTTGACATGCTCCACCTCGGATACCCTGACGCCCGACGGGGGCTCCAGGCGCCATTCCGTCAGCGCGATATCCATCGTCGTGGGCACGTCGCCCTGATTCTTGAGCTTAACCGTGAGTGTTTTGAGCGCCGCATCGAAGGTCACGCGCTCGATCTCTTCACCAGGAATGGATCCGCCACTCAGCTGCAACTGCACAAACTCGTTGCGCGGATACCAATAGTCGCCCGGCGCGGCAACGGTATTGCCGCCCGCGACCTTCACTGTCATGATCGGCAGGGCATCGTCGGCCTCAAACTCCCAGGCAGCGCCGCCGCGACCGCCA
>CALJNY010000357.1 GCA_937981515.1 uncultured Collinsella sp.
GTCGAGCGTCGTGGAGAAACGCTCCTCCTCGGAGGCGACGATGCCCTTGACGAGCGCAACGTTTTTGAGCAGCTCGGGATAGGCCTCGCCCATCTGAGCGTTGACCTCGTCGATGAACTTGGTCAGGAAGGCGCCCTCGATGCCCAGCAGGCGACCGTGGAACACGGCGCGGCGGAGCAGGCGGCGAAGGACGTACTCGCGACCCTCGTTACCGGGAAGGATGCCGTCCGAGATCATAAAGTCGACGGCACGGGAGTGGTCGGCGATGATGCGCAAGGAACGGCTGGCGCCGGAGTAATCGTCGGCGTCATAGGTCTTGCCGCTAATCTCCTCACCCAGCTTGATGAGGTGCTGCATAAGATCGCCGTCGTAGTTAGCGGTCTTGTGCTGCATGATAGCGGCCATGCGCTCCAGACCCATGCCCGTATCGAGGTTGCGGTGCGGCAGCTCCGGCATGGAGCCGTCCTCCTGACGGTCGTACTGGGTAAACACGAGGTTCCAGAACTCAAGGAAGCGATCGCAGTCGCAGCCGGGCTTGCAGTCGGGGCTGCCGCAACCGACCTCCTCGCCCATGTCAAAGTAGATCTCGGAGCACGGACCGCAGGGGCCGGTGGGGCCAGCGGCCCAGAAGTTGTCGTCCTCGCCCAGACGCGAGATGTGATCCTCGGCAACGCCCAGAGAGCGCCACACATCGTGGGTCTCGTCGTCCTCGGTAAAGACGGTGAAGTACAGGCGGTCGAGCGGCAGCTTGAACTCCTTGGTGATGAGCTCAAAGGCCCAAGCGCAGGCCTGCTGCTTGGAGACGCCGCCAAAGGAGAAGTCGCCGAGCATCTCGAAGAAGGACAGGTGACGGCCGTCCTCGCCGATGCAGTCGATGTCGTTGGTGCGGACGCATTTCTGGCAGGAGATCGCGCCGATCTCCTTCATGGTCTTCTTACCCTGGTAGTACTCCTTAAACTGGTTCATGCCGGCGTTGGCAAGCAGCAGCGAAGGATCGTCGGGGACGAGGGACGAAGAAGGATAGAGCTTAAGACCGCGCTCCTCAAAGAAGTTGAGGAACTTGGAGCGAATCTCGGCCGTAGTCATTGACGGGTAGTCAGCACTCATAGAGGGAATCTCCTCGGTTTCACATCGAAACAGTTCAAACGTAACGATATTACCATCCCACCGCGACTGTGCAAAAAAGAGGGCCGCCAAACAGCGACCCTCCAGCGAAAGTGCATGTTATTTAGGACAGTCAAATTCTTTGAATAACAAATGACTGCTGTAGAATTACATAATAAAGTTCACCCGGAAGGAGCGATCGATGAAAAGCAAACGATTTATCCTGAATGCACTTCTGGTAGTAGTACTTTTAGCGCTCTTGGCCTTCTCCCAATGGTACGCAAACCAACCAGCATTTGGCTACGTACTGTATGCAGTGACATCCGGCGACAACGCTTATTGCCCTCTACGCGCAATTGACATTCTCTATTTCTATGTAGCCGGCCCCTTATCAGTCGCTTTGCTCGTGTTTCTTGTCTTTTACAATATCAAGAAACGTTAACGGAGCTTATTTGGAATCCGAATCATCCATGGAGCCGTCGATGCCGGTTTTGGTGTCGTCGTCCGTATTGGAATCGTCATCCTTGGCGAAGGGGTTCTTGAAAAAGCCTGTCGCGTCGGGCTGAAGACCCGACAGCTTAATCCAGGGATTATCGAGTTCTGGTTTGGGCATAGCCATAGCCTCCGGCGCAGTCTCGTTGCCGATGAGCTCGGACTCATAGATGAACGTATCGTCTCCAAGCGCGTCATAGGCGGCGACCGGGTTGCCCTCGGCATCGCGATACGGCGTTCCCTTAAACACGGCGCCGTCGTATGCCACGAGCTGGCGGCCGGTCTCGTTCTCAAAGTAGTAGACGAAAATGCCCTTGAGGGCCGCGCACGACGGGATGGCGATGACCATGCCGATGGGGCCCATGAGTGCCGAACCAATAACGAGGGCCGTCAGGCTCATGATGGGATGCACCTGGACCGAGCTCTGCATGACCTTAGGCGAAATGACGTTGTCGGTGACATTTTGTGCCACCATAGTCACGATCAAGGTCCATAACGCCAGCATGGGGCTGAACATAAAGCCGAGCACCGTGGCAATCGCAGCGCTCACCCAGGGTCCGACAACCGGAACCAAGTGCATGATGCCGGTAAAGATGGCCATGAGTGCTGCGTATGGATGGCCAATGAGCGTAAAGCCGATAAAGGCGAGGATGCCACCGCAGATCGACGTTACGACCATGCCACGCATGTAGCCGCCGACCGAGCGCGAAAGAATCGCGACCATAAAACGGTACGAGGTCTCCTTTTCCTGACCAATGATGGTGCAGACCTCGTGGTGCATGCGGGGATAGTCGCAGGCCAACCAATAGGCAAGCACCAAGCCCAGGAAGATGACGAACAGCTGCGAGGCCGTATTGGTAATGAGCGGGAATACACCGCGACCGAGCTCGGCAGCGATTTGCGAGACATACTTGGACGCCACCGTAACGAGCGAAGAAAGGTTATCGTCCAGATACTCCTTGAGAGGCGTGTTATTGAGCGTCTTGGCATGCGAGATCATCTCGTTGAGGTCGCCACCAGCAACACGAAGCTGCTCGGGCAGGCGGCTCAGGACTTCCATGATCTGACCAAAGAGAATCGGCGACAAGATGCAAACGACGCCGACGAGCACGGCAACGACCACAATAAGCGCAACAAGCGAACCGATGCCGCGATTCACGCCATGGTGCTCAAGCCAATTGGTGATCGGCGACATCACAAAAGCTATGATGGAACCGACAGCGAGAAACTCGATGACCGGCGCCAGGATGCCCATAAGGTTAAAGATGACGGCGGCGATGACAATGCAGCCGACGACGCCCCAAATGCGCAACGTCAGAATACGGGTATCGCGCAGCGTTCGGTCGGTTTGTTGGGGGTGCTCATTCATGAACGAACCATCACTCCGTCGGGGTCGATCTTGTCCTGAATCTTCTTAAGGGTACGACGCAGCAGACGCGAGACCTGTACCTGCGAGATGCCCAGCTTCTTGGCAATCTCGATCTGGGTCATGCCCTTCACAAAGCGCAGCTCGATTACCTCGCGCTCGCGCGGCGAGAAATCGCGGATGGCTTCCTCGATTACCAGGCGATCATCGGTAAAGTCGAGCTCGTTGTCGTCGTCGGCGTAGCGATCGAGAATCGAAGGCGCATCGTCAGAATCGGACGCACCGGGGGCCTCAATGGGCACCGAGGTGTAGGCCGAGGACGATTCCATGGCTTCGAGCACCTCGTCGACGGTCACGCCCAGGTAATCGGCGATTTCCTCAACCTTGGGCGAACGCTGTAGCTCGTTGGTGAGCTTATCGGTAGCCTGGTTGACCTTGGCCGAGAGCTCCTGCAAGCGACGGGGCACGCGCACGCTCCAGCCCTTGTCGCGGAAGTGGCGCTTAATCTCACCCAGAATGGTAGGTGTGGCAAACGTGGTGAACTCGAGCCCGCGCTCGGGGTCAAAGCGGTCGATAGCCTTGAGCAAGCCCAGATAGCCGACCTGCAAAAGGTCATCGAGCGGCTCGCCGCGGTTCTTAAATTTTTTGGCTAGAAACCTTACCAGGTTCATATGGGACATGACGAGCTGCTCGCGGGCATCCGGATCACCGGTCTCCTTATAACGGCGAAACAGATCGCGGGTTTTCTCCTTGTCCCAAGCGGTCTTGCCGCTCCGGGAACGTTCGGTCATATTAGATATCCGCCTTGAGGTCGAGGGAAAGCGTTAGGGGCGCCGTAGTCTTTTCGTAGGAATCGCACACGCTTGCAAGAATGAGCTCGGCATATACGGCAGCCTGGTCATCCTCATCGACAGTCGCCTGATCGCCAAAGGTAAAGGTCATACGCACGTGAGATTCGTCGACATCGAATTTGATCGAGATATCGTCGGAATCAACAGCCGTACAGCCAAAAATAAAGGCTTCCTCGGCGGCCATACGAATATCCTCGATGCGATCGACGGACATAGAGCACAGGGCGCCGACGTTGGCTGCCGTCATGCGCACCAAGCGCGCGAGACGCGGATCACCGGCAACGCTCAGCGTAATGGGGCAGGTTGCTTCGCTACTCATCGCAGGACTCCTCGGAGGTCTCGGCGGGCGTATAGGTGTAATACTGAGCAGGCTTGGCTGCGGCCTTCTGAGCCGCATCCGCACCATCGGCGGCCTCGTCCTCAGCCTCACCAATCAGAACGCGCTCGGTAGGCTGCTCGGCCTCTGCGGCAGCGGCTAGCTTGCGATCTGCGTCGGATGCAGGAGCCTTCACCTTATTGAAGAGCTTCTGCACGGCGCCAGCCGCAGAGTCGGTCACGCTCGACACGGCGTTACTTGCCTCGGCCACGCTACCCGTGACCTCGGAAATGTCGCGAACCACGGCTTCGACCTCTACGAGATTGGAAGTAAGGGCGTCGACGGCGGTCTTGCCCGATTTGAGGAGCGGCTCAACCTGGGCAAGTGCGGGGGTGAGCTCATCGACAGCGCCATCGAGCTTTGCCACCACGGGCTGAGCCTCGGCGATGGTGTTGTTGAGGTCGCTGACTGTCTTGTCGAGCGAATCAACGACGGTGCGGGTCTTGCGCAGCGTGAGCGCGAGTTCGATAACAGCCCACACGCCGACAACGGCAAGCAACAGCAGGGCGATTTGAATGGGACTCATACAAGCCTCCCGAAGGAATCGAAATACAGACGCTCTTCATGGTACCCCAAAGAAGGGGAAAGATACCCAAAGGGAATGTGCGAGGCGCCAATGACCTACTTGGGAGCATTGCCGCTACGGTCGCGTTCGCTTTGTTCTACGCGCCACTCTTCCCAACCGCGGCCGGCAGGCTGCCAAAACGCACCGCGCTCCAGTCCCTCGGGCAAATAGCGCTGATCGACCCAGCCTTCGGGATAATCATGCGGATATTTATACACACCGTATTCGTCGCTGCCCGGGCGATGACGGTCGCGCAGATAACTCGGTACCTCGCGCAGTCCACTTGAATGGATATCGGCCAGCGCCGCATCGATCGAAGCCTCGCACGCGTTGGATTTTGGTGCCAAGCACACATAGAGCGCAGCCTGAGCCAGGTTAATGCGACATTCGGGATAGCCAATGACCTCGGCAGATTTAAATGCGGCATGCGCCACCAAAAGCGCCTGCGGATCGGCGTTGCCGACGTCCTCGGAAGCATGGATCATAATACGGCGAGCAATAAACTTGGGGTCCTCTCCAGCATCGATCATGCGTGCAAGCCAATAGATCGTGGCATCGGGGTCGCTGCCGCGCATAGACTTAATAAACGCACTGATAATGTCGTAGTGCATGTCGCCGTTTTTGTCATACGAAAAGCCACGACGCGGGTTGGCAATCTTCACGTCATCCACGGTGATGGGAAAGCGCTCCCCCGCCGCCGGCGCTGGCGTTCCCTCGGTATCGGGACGCGTGACGGCAATCTCGCTCGCAAGCTCAAGCGTCGTGAGCGCCGAGCGAGCGTCGCCCGCGGCCAGCGTGCAGATGGACTTGACCGTATCCTCATCGGCCGAGAACTTGCCGTTCAAACCCTGCGGTGCCTCGAGCGCACGCTCGATGAGCGTCGCGATGTCCTCGTCCTTTAAGTGCTCAAGCTCAACCACGCGACCACGCGAGAGCAACGCCGAGTTGACCTCGAAGTACGGATTCTCCGTCGTGGCGCCAATCATAATGACGGTGCGGTTCTCAACCGCATGCAGCAGGGCATCCTGCTGCGACTTAGAGAAGCGATGAATCTCGTCGATGAATAGAATAGTGCGGCGGTCGTAGGTATTCAGGCGCGTCTTGGCCTGGTCAATCACGCGACGCAGGTCCTTCACGGTACCCGTCACGGCGCTGACCTCGACAAACTCGCTCTTGGTATGGTTAGCGATAATGTGGGCCAGCGTCGTTTTGCCCGTACCGGCCGGCCCATACAGAATCACACTCGACAGCACGTCATGCTCAATCGCAGCACGCAGCCACGAGCCCTTACCGACGGCCTTTTGCTGACCCACGTACTCGTCGAGCGAATTGGGGCGCATGCGCACCGCGAGCGGCGCATTTTTAAAGGAACGCTCGCGCGTCGAGGCAGAAAAAAGGTCGTCCATAGCCATCCCGTGCATCAATCAAAAACGTTTTTCACTAACAGTATACCGAATATATACGAACTACCGTTCGTTAATATAGGTACGGTGCGGAAACTTTAATCCCGGGAACAACTTGCTCGTGAGCTCGCAGAAATAGCCGTCCGTCATGCTCGCGATGTAATCCACTACCGCTTGATCCTTGTCGTCCTGCCAGGCATAGGTGCGGTCGTAGTAGGAAAGCTGCTGCTCAATGCGAGAAATGTGGTGCTTAAAGATGTACGAGGACTCGTCACCTTCGTTTATATCCTGCAGGCAACGGTCGTAGAGCTTTTCGAACGCCTCGCGCAGCTCCGCCTCGGAATCGCCTTCGATACCGCCCTTGCTGTATATCTTTACGTAGTTCTCACGCTTGGCTCGGCGGATTTCCTCAAACAGCTCCTCGCTCATCACGATGCGCGGCTTGCCATAGCTGTGCTCAACGATATCGATGGAGGCATGCGTAAGGATCCAGCTGTTGTATGCCCCACCCAGGCCATCGTCAAAAGCATCGGGCGACAGCAGGCCCGCCGCAATGGCGTCTTGGCGATCGCGCCCAACGTAGGCAAGGATATCCGAGATGCGGACCACGCAGCCTTCGAGCGACATGGGACGCAGGTGCTCAATTGCGCCATAGCCCGTGGCAATGCAGTCCTCAACCGTCTGATCGAACTGGTCAAAGGAGCACATGTCCGAAAGCTCAAACACGCGTTGCTCGTACTCACCGTTATGGCACAAGACGCCGTCGAGCGTCTGGAGCGACACGTTGCGGCCATACAGGGCATCGAGCACGCGAACCGACTGCACGTTATGGAAAAAGTAGCGACCCGTGCGCTCGTGGTAGATATCGTTGAGGAATCGCTCGCCCGCATGGCCAAAAGGCGTGTGTCCCAAGTCATGGCCCAGGCCAATCGCCTCGATCAGATCGCAGTTGAGCCCCAGGGCGCGACCGATATCGCGCGCAATGCGCGAGACAAGCTGCACGTGCAAACCGCGGCGCGACAGATCATCATTACTACGGAAGCTAAAGACCTGCGTTTTGCCTGCATAACGCGTGTACGCCGGAAGATGCAGAATCTTTTCGGTATCGCGCATAAATGCCGGACGCATAAGCGTGCCTTTGTCGGCAGCGCGATCAATACGACGAATGACCTGGTCGTCGTTGCAACGATACGGATTGACGGCACCCGAAGCGCGATCGGCGGAAATGCGCTCGACGAGTTCGGGCGACAACGCCGCGGGAATGCGGTCCATGCGCGCCTTAATGACGGCCGTTTCTTGATTAGTTGCCATGGCATGCTCCTTAAGAAGGATGCACAATCGGTTACAACGTGCAGCCCACGACCTCGATTATGGCAAAAATCGGCACCAAAAACGGGAGCAATGGCAGGGAGCGCGATTTTATGAAGAGGCAGGAGAGGGCAAGGACCAGGAGTGCGACGGCAAATGCCACGATGCCGCCCAGAGGGTCGAGCGTGCATAGCGCGAAAAGCGCCTTGGCGTCCCCCATGCCAATGCCGGGAGCGCAGCGAACACGACGCCAAAACGACTCAGTGAGCACAAGGGCAAGGTAGACGATGACCGCAAGACCGGCGTGGTCAAGCGCCGTATTAACACCTCTGTCGAGCCAAACGCCTGCTAACGCCGCCACGGCACATGCACCGGCAAGCTCATTGGGAAACCGCCGCTCACGGGCATCAACCACCGCGCCGGCAAAAATACAAATCCAAAATGGGATGTAGGGCATCGTGCACCTCCTTGGGCAGCTACTCGAAAGCAAAAACCACCACAAAGGTGCCTGTCCCCTTTGTGGTGGTTTTGGTGGTGGTTATTTGGCGCCTTGCATGACCTCGTCGAGGGTAACGTTGACGGCGTGCTGCGTCGGGACCCAGTCGACCTTTAGGAACAGGGCCGCCACCGTGATGGGGATATAGCTGAACATAAAGATCGGGAAGGTAAACAGGTTGGTCACCAAACGCCACTTTTGCGCGCAGTGAATATGCTTGTACTCAAAGATGGTCGTGAGCAGTGCCAGGATAAAGAAGGTCTGGTACATCATCGCGAAGGTCATGATGAGCGAAGCGGCACAAGCTTGCATCTCGACCTCGGTGGCCAAGAAGCCGTGCGAAAGCCCGCCCACGATGAGGAAGGTCGCGTTGGCGAGCATGGAGATCAGGGACAGCAGCATGCCCGGAGCGATGGTCATAAACATGTCATATGCGGCAAAGCGATGATAGCGGAACGTCGATTTGACCAGGTGCTTGCCGTAGGTAAAAAAGACCTGGTAGAAGCCCTTAGTCCAGCGCATACGCTGCTTCCAGGAAGCCTTAAACGTCACCGGCTGCTCATCAAAGAACTCCGCCGGCGCATAGCCAATGCGAATGCCGTGAATGGCGCAGAACGTGGTGAACTGGATATCCTCGGTCAGCGTATGGAACTGCCAACCGTGCATGCCCTCGATCACGCTCGCCGAAATAAGGTAACCCGAACCCGAGACAGCGCAGGACGTCTTGCAGATATTACGCGCGTTGTTGAGGAAGCGGGCCTCACGCAGATACCAGGTGGCGTTGGCAGACGAAATCCACGAACTGCCGAAGTTCTTAGAGTTGCGGTAGCTCGTGACCACATGGAAACCCTGGTCAAAGGCAGCATTCAT
>CALJNY010000358.1 GCA_937981515.1 uncultured Collinsella sp.
CGCGCAGGAGCAAAAAACTCCCCATCTTGCTATCTGCCAGCGCCTGTTCCGCCGCGAGCTCTTGGCCAAAGGCAGCCTGCTTGAGCACGCAAGTGCCGTCAACGCAGCGTTTATCCTGCGCCACCGCCTCATAGTCAAAGGCACGGCCCAGCGCACTTTCGACCAGGCCGCACAAGATGCGGAACAGGTTTTGATAATAGAGGGTCATTTGGTTTTCGGCCGCACTACGCACAAAGATCAACACGGCGGGTGCCCCGTCGCGCTCGATCGTGTATCCAAACATGGGAAGCCCCGGCGTCAACTCGCGGTTCACCCACAGGTTCGAACGACCCCCGTCGCCCAAAAGAGGTGCAAGCTGCTCAAGCGTGAGCGAACGTGCGGCATCTTCGGCAATCACGGGACTCGCCGCCACCAGACGTGCAAACGACCCGCCCGAAACGTGGTAGATCGTCACCGAATCGTTTTCGAGAATCTCACCTATGAGCTCGCAGCACTTGCGGTATATATCACGCGGGTTGAGTACGTCTAGCTCCTGCGTCACGGCAAAGATCTTGCCGAAGCTATCGTGGCGCCCCACAATCTGTCGCTTATAGGCACGCTTGTCCTCAATCGCGTCGTGATAGAGCCGCGTTAGGAACGTGTTGCGGTTTCGCACAAGCTCGTTCTCATCACGCTCCGCCTTAATGGCCTCGCTGTTGCGCAGCTGCACATAGCCGCACACGGCACCCACCACAAAGTACGCAATAAACGGCAGCCAGTTGGAAGGCTCATAGAATAGGCCCTGGAAAGTGTATCCGTACAGGGCAAAATAGCTCACGGCCAGACCAATGGACGCCAGCAGCGCCGCAACCAGACCAAAGTCGAGCCCGTAGAGCGTGCCAATCAGGACCACATAGAGCAAACGATAGTCGAGCACGTTGAGCTGGGCCGATTGGGAGAACAGATGCTCCAGCACCTCGAACAGCACCCATGCGAAGCCCGTCTCCAGGCATTTAATGGGCAGAGTGCGCAGCTGAATGCGATCGATGGCCGCACGAAGGGGATTGGCCTTTTTGGTGCGGGTGTTAGCCCAGCGGGCGTGGAGGGTCGAAAGGTCGCGCAGCAGGTCATAACGCTGAAACCAGCCATAGCGTTTGCGAACGACATCGCCTGCGGGCAACGCATAGCCGGTCGACTCTCCATAGGCAACGGACAGCCCGGGGAACAAACCCTGGAGCGCGCCGCCCAAGTCGCCCGTTGTGCGATGGAAAGCATCTGCAACATCGAGCGTCTCAAAGGCCGCATCCCAACTGTCAAAGACGCGATGCACCAGTACCGCCAGCTCCTCAGCGCACAACAGGGGAAACGGCGCGTCCGCGGCACCTTGGAGCGCGACCGATCCGGTCGAACAGGCTTCGAACAGCGGCACCAAGAAGGGGTCGCTGAGCGCCGCGGAGGCGGTATAGAGAAAGGGTGTGCACAGGATCTTTGCCTGGAGGTCGTCTTGCGAGGCATAGTAACGGCACAGATCATTGGCCGCGCGGGCAATAATGCCCTTACCCGTTTGGGCGGCAGCGTCTGCGGCATCAAGCGAATCGACATTGCTCGCCGCGCCGCCGGTGCGTTCCGCGCCCGCAGGCCCCGCCACAAACAGCAGCTGCACACGGCGGCCCATACAGGCACGAAACACCGAGCGCAGCAACTCA
>CALJNY010000359.1 GCA_937981515.1 uncultured Collinsella sp.
CGTCCTTGCGAACGGCTCGCGACATTTGAGTAATATGGGCGCAGCTTATGCGGGTCGGATACAGATAAACATATAAACAAACTCATCAAAGATGAGCACATATCACAAAGCAAATGACAGTGTTTATCGTACGTTGAACCGCAACAACTGTCAAATAAATGGACCCAGTACGGCGGCTAAAACGCGGCGAACGGCAGGTACGCAAAACACATGTGTCTAAACTGCACATTCCTCACGTTCGGCATCGAGACGCGCCTTAACGGCATCGGCGGCGATGCGGTACGAAAATCCCTTGCCCATCAAAAACCGGACGAGCTTTTCGAATCCACGCGTCTCGGGAACACGACGCTTTGCGAGTAAAGCCGACGCGCGAGCCAAGTCGTCCTCCACGGCAAAATAATCCTCGGGATAGCCGGGGATATCATCGAGTACGACATGGCGGCGCTTGAGCTCGGTCTCAATCTTGCGCTGTCCCCAGCCGCGTCGTTTGCGTTCCTCGATAAAATACGAGCAAAAGCGGTTCTCATCTAAAAAGCGATACTCAGTGGCACGCTCAACGGCGAAATCAATCGCGGCCGCGCGAAAACCATAGCGAGCCAGCTTGTCACGGACCTCACCCGTGGCATGGTCGCGGCGCGACAGCATCTCAGTCACCATGGTAAGCGCGCATTTACGCTCAATGAGCTGAACCGCCTCGCGAAACTCATCCCAATCGCAAGGAAGATCGGGGCGATTTTTAAGGAACAGGCGCGCGACACGAACAGGAATCCAGATGGATCGTTCAAAACCGCCCTCGAGCTCACAGTCGATATGTGCACAAGGCTTTTTTGATGCATACCCACTCGAGAACGAGGAGGCCGCCTTCTTATCGGGAAAGACGACCGTGGCCTCGGTCACCGTATACGACATGAGGGCATCCGCTACTCGTCGTCATCATCGAGCATCGCGGAGCCATCGATGGCGTAAAGCTCATCGAACTCCTCAGTTTCGGGCTGATCGGTCAACTCGACCTCGGACGGAGCATCGTCATCGAATTCAAGGCCGCAGGCGAGGCGAACCTTATGCTCGATCTCGTCAGCACAATCGGGGTGTTCGCGCAGGAAGGCCTTGGCGGCCTCGCGACCATTACCGAGTTTATCCTCACCGTAAGCAAACCAAGAGCCCATCTTTTTGCAGATACCGCACTCGACGGCCATGTCCAGAATCGAGCCCTCTTTAGAGATGCCCGTGCCGTACATGATGTCGAACTCAGCCGAGCGGAACGGTGCGGCCACTTTGTTCTTAACGACCTTGGCACGCACACGATTGCCAATGACCTCGTCCTTAAGCTTAATGCTGTCGATGCGGCGAATATCGATACGCACCGACGAGAAGAACTTGAGAGCGCGGCCGCCCGTCGTAGTCTCGGGGTTGCCGAACATGACGCCGATCTTCTCGCGCAGCTGGTTAATGAAGATGCAGGTCGTTTTAGATTTGGCGAGCGAGCCGGCGAGCTTACGGAGCGCCTGGCTCATCAGACGGGCTTGAAGGCCGACCGTAGTATCGCCGATCTCGCCCTCGATCTCGGCACGCGGAGTCAAAGCGGCGACAGAGTCGACGACGATGGCGTCGATGGCGCCAGAGCGCACGAGCATGTCGACGATCTCGAGCGCCTGCTCGCCCGTATCGGGCTGGGAAATGAGGACCTCATCGATGTCCACGCCGATACGCGCGGCATACGTGGGATCGAGCGCGTGCTCGGCATCAATAAATGCCACGACGCCACCCATAGCCTGGGCCTCTGCCAAAATCTCGAGTGAAAGCGTTGTCTTACCGGAGGACTCGGGACCGTAAATCTCGACGATACGGCCGCGTGGCACGCCGCCGATGCCAAAAGCGGCATCGAGGGCCAGGGCGCCCGTGGGAATGGCCTCGACCTCGAGCTCGGGACCACCGTCGCCGTACCTCATGATGGAACCCTGGCCGAATTTCTTCTCGATCTCGGCCTTGGTGGTGGCGATCATCTCATCGCGCTCTTTACCCGTCGTGCGAGCATGAACGGTACGTACGGGACCTGAATTCTTGGCCATGAATAGCCCTCCTCTTAACAACCTGCATCGATAATAAACGAACGGCTGTTCGTGGTCAACCGTTCAGATAAATCATATGCAGCCGACCTTTCCAAAACCCAACCAAACGCCGACCAAACACTGACCAAAAACTTGACCGCAGGCGAACCAAGCAAGGCAAGACAAACATGAATACGCCAACTACCTGCACAAAGAGCAAATTCGCCAGAGGTCCCTATCTCCACAATTAAGGGGCCCGGAGGCCCCTTAAAACACGTCTATTCCATAGAATCGAGCACGTAGACAATGCGACCCAGTG
>CALJNY010000360.1 GCA_937981515.1 uncultured Collinsella sp.
ACAGCTGGTCGGCTCTACAAGCGCTATCTACAAGAGCGCACGGGGCTGCCGGCCATCGTTCTGCCGTCGACAAGTCCCGCCAATGCGGCGTGGCGCCTGGAACGCCTTGTCGAGCGCTGGCGCGATGTCGTTGATTGGGGCGCTCTGTAATTTAGATATCTGGTTGGGCGCGGGTGCCGAGGCGTTTGATGATGGCGCGCCAGATCGGTGCAGGCAGCGCGGGCTTGGCGCGCACCATGCCGTCGGCATCGACGCTTTCGGCATTGCCGCCGCCAAGTCGCTGCGCATGCTCAATGGAGCAACCCATGCGCACGGCACCTACGAGCTTGTCCAGGGCCTCCGAAAACGGCCGGCGCAAGAGGCCCATGCGCGGGGAGCGGCGAAGCGCCGCTATGCCGCTGCCGGTGCAGACGGCAACGCCGCCACACCATGGTAGGTCACGTAGAATACATGCCCGGTATAGGCGGTCGAGGACTTCGTCCGCCTGCTTGTTGTTTTTGGACGCGGCCTGGACGACGACATAGATGCGTGTCTCTGTATTTCCAAGGCGATCGAGTATCTGCTCGACAGCGATCATAGCCTCATCGTCAAATGCATCATCAACAGCGAGCACCATGCCATCGGCTGCACCGGCATCATCCGCCTTCAAGTCAACCGGGTGGGGAAGTACGGTGTCGGAAAGCCGGGTATACGCCGCGATGGCATCCTGCAGGTCCCAGAGCAAAAACTCAAGATCGGCGCTCTCGGGAATACTGACAAACGCGATGTTATGCAGTGCTTTTGGTACATCGCCGCGCGCGATTGTCTCCATGCCGCCTCCTTTCCGGTTGGTTTCCGTTTAGGTTACACCGTCTGGTGGCGCTCCGCCGCGCTATCCTAGTGCAACCCTTACGAAAGGAACGCCATGCGTCTGCCCATGAATACCTCGCTTGCCACGCTCAAGCCCTCCGGCATCCGCCGAATCAACGCGCTCGCCGCGCAGCATCCGGGATGCATTGCGCTCGCGCTCGGCGAGCCCGATTTTCCCACGCCCGATGTGATTAGCGCCGAGGTGACGGCCTCGCTCGACCGCGGCGATACGCACTATCCGCCCAACAACGGCCGTCCCGCCCTGCGCGAGGCACTGTCTGCCTACATGGGGGATGCGGGCCTTACGTATTCTGCCGACGAGGTCATTCTGACCGACGGCGCGACCGAGGCCCTGTCGGCAACATTTATGGCCATGCTCAACCCCGGCGACGAGGTCATCATCCCCACGCCGGCCTTTGGCCTGTACGAGAGCATCGTCGTGGCCAATCACGCCAAAGCGGTCTTTTTGGATACGGAGCCTGCGCAATTCCAGATTGACGAGGGCGCACTTCGTGCTTGCGTAACGCCGGCGACCAAGGCCATCGTCATCTGCTCGCCCAACAATCCTACGGGTTGCATCCTCGACGCGGCATCGCTCGACGCCGTGGCGCGCGTAGCGGAGCAGGCGGGTATCTACGTAGTCTGCGACGATGTGTACAACCGCCTGGTCTATGTGGACGGCTACGAGCGCTTCGCCCAGCGACACCCGGAGCTTCGCGAGCAGACAGTGACCATCGAGAGTTTCTCCAAGCCCTGGGCCATGACCGGCTGGCGCCTGGGCTGGCTCGCAGCGGCAGCCCCCGTCATCGCCGAGATTGCCAAGGCTCACCAATACTTAGTATCGAGCGCCGTCTCCTTCGAAATGGACGCCGCAGCTCGAGCCCTGACCGTCGACCCCACCCCCATGCTCGAAGTCTACCGAACCCGTCGCGAACGCGTACTCGCAGCCTTAGACGCCATGGGCCTCGACGTAGTTGAACCGGCGGGAGCCTTCTATACCTTCCCGAGCATCAAACAATTCGGCCTAACCAGCGAAGACTTCTGCATCAAAGCCATCAAAGAAGCAAATGTAGCCCTAGTCCCGGGCGACTGTTTCGGCGCCGAAGGTCACGTCCGCCTCAGCTATTGCGTTTCCGACAAGGATTTGGACGAAGGTCTCCGCCGCCTGTCCAACTTCGTGTCAACCCTATAGCCCACCGGGACCCAAAACCATCAGCCCACCGACCCAAGCATTATGAGTGGGGCGCGCCGGCCAACGGAAAACCGGGCTGCCCCATAGTTGACGCAGGCCGCGCCGCCGAAGGCCAGGCGCAAGGTTTTCGTAGATTCCGCACGAGCCGAAGGCCACTTAATGTGGCCTTCGTGCGAGCCCAGGACTTGACCGAGCGAAAACCTTGCGCCTGGCCTTCGGCGGAGCGTGCCGGATGGTGGAATTGTGTGCAGCCCGGTTTTCCGTTGACCGACGCCGGGGTCCCCGCCATAATACTTTCGGTTCACGCACGAATCCGCTGCCAGAGACAGCCGGCGCAAACGGGCATCGCCTGCGAGCTTAATGGGATATCCCGCCAGCCGAGGTGGTCGAGTAGATATGTCTTCTCGCCCCCGTCGCTCATGCAGCGCGGGGGCTTTCTTTTTGGACATGCCCCCGTCACGTCCTTGTGGCGGACCGTGCCCGGAAAGAATTCGAGGAGGTGTAATTCATGCCCCAGCAGTACAAAATCGACAAGGTTGCAGAGATCGAGTCCCGTATCGCCGAGAACGCCGGTCTGTTCGTCGTCAACTACAACGGTCTGACGGTTAAGCAGGCTCAGGAGCTGCGTCATCAGCTTCGCGAGTGCGGTGCCGAGATGAAGGTCTACAAGAACAACCTGGTCAAGATCGCTCTCAAGAACCAGGAGCAGCCCGAGCTCGACGAGATCCTCGCCGGCCCCGTCGCTTATGTGTTCTACGAGACCGAGCCGGTCGAGGCCGCTAAGACCCTTAAGGACTTCTCCGCTAAGTCCAAGGGCGTCCTTGAGATCAAGGGCGGTATCTCCGACGGCAAGGCCGTTTCCGCTGATGATGTTAAGGCTATCGCCGAGCTGCCCACCAAGGATCAGCTTCTCGGCCAGATCGCCGGTCTCATCTCCGGTTTCGCTCGCGACATCGCTGTCTGCGTCAACGGCGTTTCCTCTGGTCTCGCTCGTTCGATCCAGCAGGTCTCCGAGCAGAAGGCAGCCTAGTCGCTGTTTTCACCCGCGGCGGCAACGCCGCACCCCTGGCGCATTCGCGCCGTGTTTTAACTGATCTCCGTGCATCCGCACGGAAACCGAAAGGACTTAGAAATGGCTAAGCTTACCACCGATGAGATCATCGATGCTCTTAAGGAAATGACCCTTCTCGAGGCTTCCGAGCTCGTCAAGGCTATCGAGGACACCTTCGGCGTTTCCGCCGCTGCTCCTGCCGCTGTTGTCGCCGCTCCCGCTGCTGGCGCTGCTGAGGCCGAGGAGAAGACCGAGTTTGACGTCGTGCTCGAGGGCTTCGGCGACAACAAGATCCAGGTCATCAAGGCCGTCCGTGAGCTCACCAACCTTGGCCTGAAGGAGGCCAAGGAGGTCGTCGAGGGCGCTCCCAAGGCTGTTCTCGAGGGTGCCAAGAAGGAGGACGCCGAGGCTGCCAAGGAGAAGCTCGAGGCTGCTGGCGCTGCTGTCACCCTCAAGTAATCAGGCTCTCTCGCCAGATTTCTTTGCAGACGGGGCTCGCTATGCGAGCCCCGTCTTTTTTGTTTTGGCCCCTCTATTTTGCTGGCTCGGTATGCAAATTGCTGTCGTTTGCGGCGCTTTGGGATCGCTACCGTTGGGCGATAAAATTGCACCATTCGCGCAATAATTTGCGTTGACCTGCTGAAGAATTGCGTTTGCCTTACGGCGACGTATGTCTCAGGCGGTAAGATACTTCGGTATCGCAATTTGGTCTGCGGCCGCCGTGCCGCACGCACAGGGCGCATTCTGCGCCTGCGAAAGGATCCTTTAATAACATGAAGGCAATCATCCCCGCCGCCGGTCTTGGCACGCGTTTTCTGCCTGGCACTAAGTGCACGCCCAAAGAGATGCTGCCGGTTCTCGACAAGCCGGTCATTCAGTATGTCGTTGAGGAGGCGCTCGACCCCGAGGAGGTCGACGACGCCATCATCGTTACCTCTCCCGGTAAGCCCGAGCTGCTGAGCTACTTCCAGCCCGATCGCTCGCTCGAGAATCTGCTGCGCGAGCGCGGTAAGGATGCTTACGCCGATGCAGTTGCCCACGCGGGCGGCATGCCGGTCGACTTCCGTTATCAGTACGAGCCCAAGGGCCTCGGTCATGCCATTCGCTCTGCTGCCGACGCCGTGGCAGGGGAGAACTTCCTGGTTCTTCTGGGCGACTACGTTGTGCCCAACCGTGACATCTGCGACAAGATGCTTGCTGTCTCCAAGGAGCACGGTGGCGCTTCGGTTATCGCCGTTGCCGCGTGCGCTCCCGAGGAAGTCAGCCGCTATGGCGTCATCGCCGGCGATCGCGTTGGCTCGCTCGAGGGCTTCGAGAATGCTGCCGACGACGAGCCCGGTGCCGTTTGGCGCATCGGCGGTCTGGTCGAGAAGCCCGCTCCCGAGGCGGCTCCGTCCAACCTGTACATCGTCGGTCGCTACCTGCTGAGCCCGCTGGTCATGGACCTGCTCGCCGATCAGCAGGCCGGCAAGGGCGGCGAGATCCAGCTCACCGACGCCATGGCCCGCTCGCTCGACCGCGAGGCCATGTACGCTGTCGTCATCGACCCGCTCTCGGGCTACGACACCGGCACCCCGTCTGGCTGGATGGCCACCAACGCCCTCATGGCCGCAAGCGATCCTCGCTTTGCCAGCGCCTTCTGGGACGCCATCGACGAGCGCGGCGGCTTGATGCGCAAATAAGCCTTCGGGCATCGACATTTACGGGTGCGGACTTCGGTCTGCACCCGTTTTTTATGCGCGCCACGGCTTGGCTCCGGAAAGTGCGTCCCACAATTTGACTGAATTCTAGGATGCGCTTTCCGGCTGAGGCCCCTAGCGGAAAGTGCGACCCGGAATATCGGCTCAGAACGGGATGCGGTTTCCCAAACAGGGCTCAACCGGAAACTGCGACCCAGTTTGCGGCCTCAAAACGGGACGCAGTTTCCGCCTGACCAATCCTCGCCGACATTCCGCCGTTTAGCGGCCCGCACCAGTAGTCTCGTTCACAGAAAATATATGAACAGCTGTTCGATGCACACCTATCTACCTGCACCTTTTCTGTCGAAAAACTTTGCTACTCCAAAAACTCAATCGCGTCAAGGCTTTTCTTGCCCAACGGTCGGTACCTGATAAACTATTAGGTTGCGATAACTGGCGAAGCTATGCCTCGCCAACCCACCGAGCATTTCCGTGAAGGAGGAAAAACCTGGTGACCTACGCATACACTGCCACTGAGCGCAAGCGCGTCAGCTTCGGGAAAATCCCGGAGGCCATGGAGCTCCCCAACCTTATCTCTGTTCAAAGGGAATCCTTTGAGCGTTTTAAGGACGAGGGCCTTCGTGAGGCGTTCAAGGAATCCAGCCCCATCCAGAGCCAGAACCATGTTCTCGAGGTTACCTTCGGCGAGCATCAGTTCGGCGACCCCGCGCACACCGTCGAGGAGTGCCGCGAGAAGGATATGACCTATCAGGCTCCGCTTCTGACCGACGTCCGTCTCACCAACAAGGAGACCGGCGAGATCAAGGAGCAGCTCGTCTTCATGGGCGACTTCCCCATGATGACTGATCAGGGCACCTTCATCATCAACGGTACCGAGCGTATCGTCGTCTCGCAGCTCGTCCGCTCCCCGGGCGTGTACTACAGCTCCGAGATGGATTCGGGCAAGCAGATCT
>CALJNY010000361.1 GCA_937981515.1 uncultured Collinsella sp.
TCGTCCCCTCTGTGCTGATCACTTGGTTCGCAGCCAAGATGGGCTATCAGGGCGGCCACGAGTACCTGAGCAAGCTTCAGGGCGGCGACCTCATGGAGAAGCTCATGTATGTCTGCGGCATCGTGGGTCTTATGTCCGTGGGCGGCATGATCGCTACGCTGATCGGCGCCACCACCCCGTTGCAGTTCGCTGAGGGCACCGTCGTTATCCAGGACATCCTGGACGGCATGATGCCCCAGATGATCTCCCTTGGCCTCACCGGCCTTATGTACTGGCTCATCAAGAAGAACGTCAACACTGGTTGGCTTCTCGTGATCGCCATCGTGGGCGGCATCGCCCTCTCCGCGGCCGGCATCCTGGCCTAGTCGCGACCAAGCGTCTAACCGCTTTCCCCCGGGGGCCTGCCTGGCATCCCATACCCCAGGCAGGCTTCCATCCCTATACGTTACAATGGGACAGCCCCTTTGTCGCATCCTTAACGGGCCGGCGACTCGGTCCAAACCACGGTAACCCTGCGAGCGCCCGGCAATGTGGCGCCGCAAAAATCGAAAGGAATGTGTCAGATGTACGAGATCGACCTTAACCTCCCTAAGCAGATCGTCGCTGACGTCCTGTCCAACCACGAGATCCACAGCGTCGCTTTCGTCGGCTGCGGTGCCTCCATGTCCGACCTTTACCCCGCCAAGTACTTCCTGGCTAACAACACGGACAAGCTGAACGTTCAGATCTTCACCGCTAACGAGTTCAACTACGACACGCCTTCCTGGGTCAACGAGCACACCTTCGTGATCACCTGCTCCCTCGGTGGCTCCACGCCCGAGACCGTCGAGGCCAACAAGACCGCCAAGAAGCACAACTGCCCGGTTGTCTCCCTCACCAACAAGGCTGGCTCCGCTCTGACCGTCGACGCTGACTACGTCATCGTTCACGGCTTCCACGCCAACTTCGCTGCCAAGTGCGAGAAGCCCGGCTACGCCATCGCTCTTGCTGTCGAGATCCTTCAGCAGACCGAGGGCTATGACCACTACGAGGACATGATCACCGGCCTCACCAACGTCTTCGAGCTCTGCGAGAACGCCGCTCAGCACTGCAAGAAGCTCGCCAAGAAGTTCGCCGAGGACTTCAAGGACGACAAGATGATCTACTTCATGGCTTCCGGTGCCTCCGAGAAGATGGCTTACTCTCACGCCGCCTTCCTGTTCACCGAGATGCAGTGGATCGACGCCGCCGCCTACAACACCGGCGAGTACTTCCACGGCCCGTTCGAGGTTTCCACCGAGGGTAAGCCCTACGTCTTCTTCATGTCCGATGGCGCCACCCGTCCGATGGACGCCCGCGCCCTCACCTTCCTTAAGCGCATGGGCGCCAAGGTCGCTCTGATCGACTCCAAGGACTACGGCCTGGCTGACGCTGTGCCCGCGAGCGTCGTCACCTACTTCAACCCGCTGCTGCACCTCGCCGTTATGCGCGAGTACGGCAACCAGATCGCCGAGGCCCGTCAGCACCCGCTGACCATGCGTCGCTACATGTGGAAGCTTTCCTACTAATCACAAGTAAGTAGACCTTACGGGTTGATTGAGAGGGGATGGGGTTTGCGCCCCGTCCCCTTTTTTGCTTTGGGGAGGGCGTATCCGTCGCGTCGCAAAACCCCAGATAAAACCTACCAAAATAAACCTGTCCCTTTTTGGCAGGTGGGAGGAGATGCGTATGATCAAGGCAGTGCTGTTTGATATGGACGGCGTGCTGGTCGATACCGAGTGGTTCTACAACCGTCGTCGCGTGGCGTTTATGGAAGAGAAAGGGTTCCACTTTGACGAGATCCCCGATCTTTCGGGGTCTAACGAGCCTGCCATTTGGGAGGCGCTGGTGCCCGACGATGTTGAGCTGCGCGAGCGCCTGCGCGTGGAGTACAAGCAGGTCTACAGCCCGGTCCACCCCGTTCCGTATGCCGAGCTGCTCAACGAGCAGACGGAGCCGGTGATGCGCAAGCTGCACGAGCGTGGCGTGAAGTGTGCCATCGCGAGCTCGTCCTATCGCGAGCTGATCGACGAGCTGGTGGAGATTGCCGGCATCGCCGACGTGCTGGACTACACCATCAGCGGCCACGAGTGCAGTGCGTTTAAGCCCGATCCCGAGATCTACCTGCGCGCCATGGAGGCGCTGGGGGTGGAGCCCGCCGAGTGCTTGGTTATCGAGGATTCGCCTTTGGGTATCGAGGCCGGCAAGCGCTCCGGTGCCCGCGTCCTGGCGCTGCGTCCGCACGAGGGCGTTAACCTGGACCAGTCCGCCGCCGACGTTGTCATCGACAACCTGTCCGACATTTTGGCCGCTTGGTAGTGTCAATCCGCCGCGAGAAGCACGGGTTCAAACGTTTTTTGTGGTGGACTGGCTCAATTTGGTTTCGATTTTGATCCGTTTGGCTTCGATTCGGGCTAAGTGAGTAGACTTTTTGGCGCAGGCCGAGCACAATGCATATCTTTCTTTGTAAAACCGCAGGTCACAGGGGTGGCGGTTTTGGGCGTGCTCGGCAGATCGTAAAAAGTCTACTCACTTGTAATTTGGGCCTTTGGTCGTGGGGGTTGCTGGTCCCGCTTTGGTTGTCGAGGGAGGGTGAATTGAAGCACCCTCGCACGCTCCGTGCTACAATCGCCGACATGCCTCACAACTACATCTGCCTTCGAAAGGAGCCCGCGTGGCGAACGCCATCGATCAGCTCACGGACCGCGTGCTCATGCTCGGCCGTCTCACCATCGTCCGCCGCGCCATTACTGCAGTGGCGGTCACAATTTCCGCCGTTCTCCAGACATTTCTGATCCAGGCATTCATTCAGCCCGCCGACCTGCTTCCGAGCGGCCTCACCGGCGTCGCGGTCCTGCTCGATCGCGTTACCTCGCTCGGCGGCGTTCACATCGACATCTCGCTCGGTATGCTCGCGCTCAACATTCCCGTGGCGCTCCTATGCTGGAGCGGCATTA
>CALJNY010000362.1 GCA_937981515.1 uncultured Collinsella sp.
CCGGCCCCTGCGCGCTGCGAACGTGATGTCGCGGGACGGTTGGCATTATGCATGAAACGTCAAGTAACGCTCTTTTGATCCACTTCCACTCGGCCCCATATGCCTTGCACAACGCCCCCTTCGACCTCGGAATCAAGAGAGCCGCTAGGCTGGACATGCCGGACGGTAAGGTCCTGGACGCCATGGTGGACTTCTCCGATGCCATGGGGGTCATGGGTCTACGCCGATGGAGGCCCACACACGCGGCAGGGCTCGCCCGTCACCGCTGGTCGCCGGACGGTCCCCACGCCTCGCTCGCCAACGCGCAGGCGACAGCAGCAGTCAAGCGCTGGGCTGGAGACGCCGGAATGCCCAGAAGATGCGTTTCCCATCGCTGCGACAGAGCTTTTTGTAGGGGCGGCAATTTTTCCTAATGTCGAGGTCAGCTAGGCTTCAGTAGCCACCTTGGGAGCATCGCCAATAGACTCTTCCTTTATACGTTCGGCATAATCGTAGGCGATACCCACAAATTCCGGTCCCGAGCAACAGGAGTACAATTGCTGCTATTGTTGCCAGCTGTTGGGAGATGGAAGATGGACTGCGATGGCTACCCATGCGTTCCCATGCCGTTGATGTGCACCGCCTTTGTGCCGGGGCAGATTGACGCTGCGGTTGCAGGCATTTCCGACCCCAATTCGCGCGCCATTGCCACGGCAGAAGCGCTGTACTTTCGCGGACAGGCCGCCCTCGCTGCCAAGACGGCGCGCCCCTATCTTGACGCCACCGATCCCGCGCTGCGCTATTCCGCATGCTTTATCTGCGGATACGCCAGCCTGTCGCTCAACCGTATCGCCGACGCCCGCCGTTGTCTTGCTGGCATTCTCGATACGCCGGCTGACGAGGAGTCGCCCGCCGTCCACGCCACACATATCCTGTTCGCCTCGGCCGCGAGCGTCCTGCTGCACTTGCCTTCCCCGTATTCCGCCGAAGAGTTTTATCCGCTTGCGGCGCATCTGCCCGAAGGCCTGCGCCTGTTCGCCAGCTACGTGATGGCGCATGCCCTGTACCTGCGCGGCGAATATGGCCGCAGTCTGGGCATGGCGGAAAACGCCCTGATCATGAAACAGGGAAGTTATCCCATCTCGGAGCTGTTCCTGTACCTGTCAGCTTCCATGGCCTGTATGAGTCTCAAAGACGTCGACGCCGCAAAGGCACACTTCGGAGCCGCTTGGGACATTGCGCGTCCCGACGGCCTTATCGAGCTCATCGGCGAACACCACGGCCTTTTGCAGGGACTCATCGAGGCATGCCTAAAATCGCAATGCCCTGACGATTTCGCACGCATCATCGAGATTACGTATCGATTCAGCTACGGCTGGCGGCGCATCCACAACCCCGATTCGGGCGAGGACGTGGCTGACGACCTGACGACCACAGAGTTCACCATGGCCATGCTCGCCTGCCGCGGATGGACCAACGCCGAAATCGCTCGTCATATGGGTGTGTCGCCAGGTACCGTTAAAAATCGACTGTCCAACGTGTATGCAAAGCTTGGCATCGGCACGCGCACTGAGCTGGTCGCGCATATGCTGCGTTAGCAGCCAGACTGCCTAGCGCGGCACGTGCGCCCCGGAGCCCCGGCGCTTCACTCGCTCAAATTGGACATTTTGGCCCTCGGACGGCACTACCGTGACAGGATGCCTTCTCGCAAAATTGGATTATTTCCACCGATACCTGCGGGATGGGAGCCAAATATGCTTGATCGCCGTTCGTTACTTGTTGCCGGAGCGTCCTCGCTGGCGAGCATTATGTTGCCGCGCGTGCCGGGAAGCGCAAACGCCTTCATATTGCCGTTCGCGCCCACCGAAGCCTATGCCGACGAAAAAGACCCTTTCAGGGTGCTCGTTCTCTCGCGCACCATGTTTGGTGTGGTCGTGGTCGACGTCGCCAACAAGAATACGCCCATCACGGGTGCCCAGGTCACGCTCACATCGCGCTATGCCGCAGGCAAGCAGCTCACCGCCACTACCGATGAAGAAGGCACGGCCATCTTTGAGATCGCCCCTCTTTCGTAAGGCTACGTGGACGAGGCAACGCTTCTCGACGCGTACGACTTTAACGGCGGCATCTCCATTAGCATGGCGGGCTACCGCGATGTCGAGATTCCCCTCGCGCGTGTCCAAGGCGGCACCGCCATTACCGCGCCCACACGTCCGCTCTCCGATGGCGAGCCGTACTTTCGCCAGCTCACATTCGACGAATGGGACATCCAGTACGCCGACGCCACGTTTATGGCAATGCCAGCGGACGAAGCAGCAAACGATCAGCCCGACACGCACGCTTTTACCGTGCAGGCCCATCTGCCGCAGGGCGGGCAGGCAACGCTGTACATCAACAAGGTAATACCTGCCGCGGGCAACTCACCCGAAACCGTCACGCAGATTGGCCAAGTCAAGGCCAGCGCATCGGGCGCGGATAATCTGGCAACGTTCACACTCGAAGACAAGTTCCTCGATGCGGCATCGGGCCTTCTGGAAGAAGGGTGCAAGCTGCGCTTTGTCCTCGACTATCAGGGCAAAACCTACACGCTCTCCTCCCCCATGGCCGTTGTCACCGCGCCGGCCGCAAAGGCGGAATCAGGCTCGACCACTATCGTCCCCACTACCATGGACCAAGAGATCACTCCGTTTGATTTTCAGGCGGCGTTTCCCGGCATCGGCGGCAATAAGTTCACGTGCTGGATGCCCTCGTTCCCCATTTTGTTCGATTTCTCGTTTGCCGGGTACGTACTGTTTGGCGGAGGATACAAACCAGCCAGCTATATGAACGATTCGGGCAATCCGGATCCGGAGTACTGGAAGAAGTCACCGCGTGAGTCGGGCGCCAAACAGGCAAACCGCTACCTCGACGAGATGTAGGGGAAGTGGAATCAGTACAAGAGGATGAGTGCCGGTTCGGGCACTCATCCAAGAAACACCAAGCTCCTTCGCCACCATTGCACGCCGCTGTTCACGATGGATATCGCCACACAGCTGTACGGCTCGCTCGCCTACGATTGGGTGGGCAAAACCTGGGGTAACAACAACGACCCCGCATACGGCAATATTAAGGCCCTCTTCCAGATAAGAACCGACCTCAATTGGACCGAGCAATTTACCCTAGGACCGGTGCCATTTTTCCTAAACGTCAACCCCTGGGTGCTGGCAAAACTGGCGCTCGCCGTGGGTGCCCACACGCACGGCAGCGGCGCCGCGTTTTTTAAAAACATTTCGCTCGACTATTCAAACACGTCGGGCTCGTTCACCATCCAGATCGGGCTTGCCGTCACCTTTGGCGCCGGCGTTGCAGGCGTCGCTTCGTCTGCCGTGCGCGGCGCCGCATCCCTCACGCTGTTCATTGGGTACGAGAAGGCAGATGGACACCAGCTTCCGCGACTGCGCGTAGGTGCAGACGTCGATGTCGATGTGATACTCCAGTTCGTAATGTTCAAGTGGACCACCAAGGCTTGGTCGGGGTCGTGGCCCACACTCCTCGATTCGTGGAATATGTCGGTGAACAATGGCAACCAGTATGTGCCCCAGCGCTCTGAGCTCGCATTGGGTGGAGATACGCCTTATACGCTGGATGCCTGCTTCGGCTCGGCCGGCAACATCGAGGCGGGCGGCGTGCCGCAATTTATCGCATCGGCCACCATCGTCACCAACGCCGAGTTGCTCGCACGCGCCGAGGTTAAGGCCACTGCCGTAAACGTCGCGCCTGTCGTGCGCGATTGGGATCAAGCGGTCACGCGCATTGAGCTCGAGGCGGATGCAGAAAGCGACGACACGGGACAGATCGAGCACTTCGTCCATGCACTGATAGAGAACGACGAAAACGCCGCGCCGATGTATGAGTACACCTACATCGGTCAGGCAACGAACACCGTTGCCGACCCGAACGCCGATTCTGCCGGCGTGTCGGAGGACGAGCGTGGCGGCATCAAGCCCTCGAGCGACAACGTGCTGTTTGCTGGCGTGCTCAGCGAAGCCCACATGAAGCTGGCAATGATTGCCGGCGTAGAATGCCTGTTCCGTATCGCCTCGGTGCGCTACGGCGACAATGGTCGCTCGCGCCTGGTGGTACACACAAAGGCAAACGGGACGTGGTCCGCTCCCACGCCTGTGGACTTTCCCCTTGGGTTTGGCGAGCGCGACGGCATATACGATTACGACTTCGACGTAGTGGAATATACGGACGGAAGAGGAAACCAGGACGCCTACGTGCTGCTGGTCTCGGGCGAGCGCCCCGCCGGCGACAACACCCTTTTCGATACGGCGAGCACATCCGGCATACTGTCCGTTGTGCGCCTGCGCATAAGCAACGACGGAGTTCGCGTGATATCGCACACGTCGTGGCGCAGCATCTCGCGCGGCCGCCTTCAGGAGGATGGCTACCATTGCCTGCAGTGCCCACGCATCACGGTGGGCAAGACACTTGTCGACGGGCGCCTGTCGGGCGCCTACCTCCACCGCCGCGGAACCACCGCAGAAAAGACGCTCGGCAGCGAGGCCGAGGTTGCGCTGGAGTGCTTTACCCTGTGGTCGGACGTTTCGGGCGACAGTCTCACGTTCCGTCAGGTCCTCCGCTTTCCGCAGGCACCGTCGAGCATCGAGCTCGGCGCGCCCGAGAATATCAACGGCAAAATGGTGGTGCCCGTTGCATACGAGACCGCAGGCGGTTGTGGCTGTGCATCGTACGCCGTGATCGGCCAGTCCATTGCGGGCTGGGGCGTTATGTCGCCAGATGCCACAGTACCCCACGCGGTGCCGTGGCCGCAGCACACGGGCTTTTTGGCTACCGTCAACGAGCAACTGCAGCATATTACTTGGACGCGAGGCGCATCGGCATTTGCAACGCAGCCCGTGGGTGCCGCAGGCTGTGGCCCGGCATCGTTTAGCGTAAGCAACAACGGCAGGTGCGTGCTCTATGTAGAGAACACCGATGGCAAGGTGGGGCAAACCTACGACGAAGAAGGCAACCCGGTAGCAGTGATGGGCAAGCACTTCCGCATCTTCGCCAGCACCTTGGCAGGCGATCTGTTTACGGAGCCGTTCGTGATGTGCGAGCTGGACCATCCCATCGATCAGATAACGACATTTTTGACGTCGGGAGGCATGCTCTCCGCGCTCGCCACGCACATTGTGAGCGCGGAGAAGAGCGAGGCGGAGCTGCACGGCATCGAAGTACCCTTGGTGGCGTGTGCCACTCCGACGGGCGCGGTCGCTACCTCGGGCGCGGTGGTGCCCGGGTCAGCAGGCGAATCCTTCATGGTCACGGTGCGAAACGACGGCAACACCTTACTGACCGCCGGCACGATCGATCTGTACCGAGAGGGTTCCAGCCAGCCGTTCTCCAGCGCATCCATCGGATTCGGAGTGAACGCACGCATGGCTTCGATCTACGATCCAGAGCTTGCCGAGGACGCTTCGGTCAACGACATGGCACACGTGAAGTACGCGCTCGAAACGCTGGGCACACCTTTTGCAACGCACCCGCTGGTAGCCGACAGTGGCAACGCCGTGCTGGCACCGGGTTGCACGGCACAGTTCCGCATGAGCTTCGCTATCCCCGAGAGTTGGAGCGACGAAGTGGGCAAACGCGTAACGCTGTATGCGAAGGCGCGTAATCTGGTGGCGCTCGATCCCGTAACGCTCGAGGAAAATCGACCGGGCGCAAACTCGGCGCTGGGTGCCGTACTGCACGAGCTTCATGTGCCCGACGCGGCATGCGAACGCTCAGAAGTTCAGGTCGGCGTATGCGACAGCGCGGATACGACAGAACTTCACGACGCCCCGATGACAGCAGACGACGATGGCGACTCGAGTGGCGGCGGTTCCGGCACGGGAGGCAGCTCCGGCGGAAGCAGCTCCGGCAGTGGCAAGGACCACGGCAATAACAAGCGCTCCGGAAAAGCGGGCGCGCTTGCGGGCACGGGCGATGCCAACGCTCCCCTCACGGCAGCCGCTGCAGCACTCGCCGCGGCAGGCGCCGGCCTCGTCGCCTACAGTGCCCGCCGCACGGCGCTCGAAACCGACACCGCCGATGAGGTCAATTCGGATAGGCCTCGCTAGCTCTCAGTTACCTTTGCGAGAGACGCCGACTCGGCTCATCGAACACCAAAAGGGGCTGGCCCCGATAACTCGGAGCCAGCCCTGAGTCGCCTGACATGGGAATCGCAACCCGCTACTTGAGCTTCAATGCCTCCATCATGGGCGCGGCGGCGTCCCAATCGATCTTCCAGCCAATCGACACGCGGACGGTCTCGCCCGTCGCGGGAGCCGTCGCAAACAGCGTATGGCCGTTGTCGGGACCGGTAAAGCGCAGCCACGTTATGCCGTTGTACTCGACCTGGTCGGTTGTTGTCTCCTTGCCTTCGTAGACCTGCTCTAGGCTTGCAACCTCTTCCTCCGGCGAGCGCGGGAAGATGCTGATGTTCAGGCGTCCTCCAGTCTCGTCGTGGAAGAAGTTTGCCTTTTCGCGCTCTTCGTCGGACGAATCCAGCGTGTACCCATCGGCGGCCTCGATGCTGTACGATGC
>CALJNY010000363.1 GCA_937981515.1 uncultured Collinsella sp.
AGCGCGCGCAGATCGGGCACACGCAGACCAAACCCGCCGATGGAGTTGACGAACCACCACAGGTGCGGACCCTCGGCATCAAACGAAGCATCAAAGCCCTCGGACGCGGCGGCAAACGCCGCAACCGACGGCGGGTCCACGAGCACAACGTCGCAGGCATCAAAGCCGCGCGCAAACGCATCGGCAAAGTCATCGGCAAACGCAACCAGGCGGTCACCGGGACGTACAATCCCCAACAGCGACAGCGCCGCCGGCACATGCGGGGCCGCAACAAGACGCGCCTCACGCGCGCTGGCCCTCAAAGCCCAGGCCTCTTCTAGCTGCTGTACGCCCATACGGCACCGTCCCTTCAAAACAAAAACCCACGATGCGGATGTTCCCCGCATCGTGGGCAACGGCTGCAGTATAGCGCCGATGGGCGATCGCGCACCTAGATTTTGAGCGTGTGACAGGTCACGCTCGCACCCGGAGCGGCAACGGTCACGCCATAGGCCTCAGGATAGATACGCGTCGAGAACACGAGCGCGCCATCGTTCACAAACACCTCGACCGACGAGACATCGCCAACAATGCGCACGTTACGGACCTCGTCGACGGGCTCCCAGCGCACGGTACGACCGCAGCCGGCAGAAGCGCGACCCTCATCGGTAAATCGCATCTCAAAGCGCAAGGGCAGTTCGCCCTCGGCGGGCACAAACGCCAGCCTCAGCTCGCCATCAACGGTCGCGGTGAACGCGCCGTCGACACCGTCGACAACAACGTCAAAGCAGGTATCGCCGGCAACCTCCAACGAGCCCTCCCCCACACGTACCGAGGCATAATGGCGCTCGATCTCGCGCGCCGGCTGCTGCAGCACCACGCCGCCGTCACCGGCCGTAAGCTCGCGCGGCACCGTCATGCAGTGCTGCCAGCCGCACGCCACGGTGGGTGCGTTGCCATAGGTTGGCTCATCGGGCATGCCCATCCAGCCGATCAGAATGTGACGACCGTCCTCGGCCGTGAACTCCTGCGGAGCATAGAAGTCAAAACCGGCGTCCCACAGGCGGAACTCGCCCAGTTCATAAGCGTCATTGCCACCCGTAATGTCGCCCGTTACAGGCATGTAGCCCGCGGCGTACACGTTGCCGCGGTCCCAACGGCCGCCCTCAAGGCCCTGGGGCGAGAACGACAAATATGCAGCGGTATCGCCATTCGCATCGAGCTCGATATAGCCGGGGCATTCCCACATAAACCCAAAACGCTCGGGCGTAGACACACGGCTCTCGAGCTCCCAGCTCAGCATATCGGCCGAACCATACACCAGGATCTCGCCCACATCGCGCCCGGCACCCTCGCCGTGCATCGCACAAAAACGGCTCTCGACATGCGGCCCGTCCACGCGACGACGCGCGCCCAACACCATGTGGTAACGCCCATCATCATCGCGCCACACCTTGGGGTCGCGCACGTGACAGGTCAAATCCTCGGGATAAACCTCGGAAGCCAGCACCACGCGCTTTTGGCTAAACGTCTGTCCATCGGCGCTCTCGACATACACGGTATCGGCGCGACGGCCGGAGTTGACATAGTCAAAGACGCCGTCCGCATCGGGGAGCTTAACGTTGCCGGTATAGAGCACGCGAATGCGACCGTCCTCGGCAAGCGCGGAGCCCGAATACACGCCATGGCAGTCGAACGGCTCATCGGGCAGCAGCGGCGCGCCAACATACTCCCAGTTCATAAGGTCGCGGCTCGTGGCATGCCCCCACATCTTGACGCCGCCGTTTACATCAAACGGGGCGTACTGGAAGTACGCGTGAAACACGCCATCGGCCTGGCAAAGACCGTTGGGGTCGTTGAGCCAGCCCGCCGGCGGCATAATATGAAAGCGCTGGCCATACGCGCCATGACCGCACTCAGAGGCGGCGGCGTCAACAGCGGCGACCAGCTTTGCAAGGTCGCGACCAAGTGCATTAGACATATCAAAGTCCTAACGGATCGAAAGTTACAAGGCGCCAGAGATCGGCGCCAAATACGGGAAACACCCGCGGGCATACAGCCCGCGGGCGCCCCTCAATCAAAAGCTCTTAGGCCTGCTCGGAAGTCTTGGGCTCGTCCTTGTACAGGACGAACGAGACGGCAAAGGAAACCAGCGCGGCGACCGCAAACATGATCGCGTACTGCACGGGCTGGGCCAGGCACAGCAGGATACCGAAGATGCCGGTAACGCCGGTGCCAGAAGCGGCAAGCGAAGTGAGCGCGCAGACCAGGGCACCGCAACCGCCGCCGATGCAGCCGGCGATGAAGGGCTTAAAGAAGCGCAGGTTCACACCAAAGATGGCAGGCTCGGTAATGCCCATGAAGGCGGACAGGGCCGAAGGAAGCGCCAGACCCTTGATCTTGGCATCGCGGGTCTTAAAGGCAACGGCGAGCGCGGCACCACCCTGGGCGATGTTGGCAGCGCTGGCGATGGGCAGCCAATAGGTCACACCGTACTGAGCGAGCTGGCCCAGATCGATGGCGGTGTACATCTGGTGGATACCGGTAACGACCGTGGGGGCATAGAACAGGCCGACGATAAAGGAACCGATGCCAAAGGGCAGGGTGAGCAGGGCCTGAATCAGACCGAGAATGGCGTGCTCGGCCCACACGAAGATGGGGCCGACGGCAACGAGGGTCACGAGCACGGTCACGAACACCGAGACGAGCGGGGTCACAAAGAGGTCGAACATCTCGGGAACGATCTTGTGCAGGCGCTTCTCGAGGAAGGCCAGAATAGCGCAGGCGATGACGATGGGGATAACGTGGCCTTGATAACCGACCCACTCAAAGCTGTACACACCGGGGATGACATTGACCATGGTCTGCACGCCCTCGGAGGCAACCGTGTAGGCGCTCTGTAGCGAGGAGTTGATGAACGCACAACCGACAACGGCGCCCAGATACGGGTTGGCGCCAAAGGCCTTAGCGGCGGAGTAACCGATCAGGATCTGCAGAATGCCAAAGGACGTGCCCGAGACCAGGTCGGCAATCTTGTAGATAAAGTTATTGGTGTCGAGCGCGATAAAGCCGTTGGAGGCCATAAAGTTGAGGGCGCTCATAATGCCCAGCAGCAGACCCGAGGCCACGATGGCAG
>CALJNY010000364.1 GCA_937981515.1 uncultured Collinsella sp.
TGCCCCTCGCCGACCTTGCCGACCTAGTAACCGAAATGCGCCCCGTCAAACACTACTTCGACGAAGGCCTCCTAGCCCGCCAAGGCATCGAATACTAGCCATTGCGGACGTCCCCAATGGCTAGGCAGTGGCGCGGCCGAGCCAGTTGCCGCTGTGGTGGTAGATGGTGAACATTATGGCGGTGATGAGCCAGGTTACGTGGTAGACCAGCAGCAGGTGCTCAAGCGACGGATCGAACGGCATAATCGCAAACACCCAGATCACCCTGAGCACGACGGTGCCAAAAATCGTGAGCAGCATGGGCTGCAAGCTCACGCCGGCGCCGCGGATGGAACCCGAGGCGTTCTCGATAATCGAGAAAATCGCATAGAACGGCGCAATGAAATGGAGGATGGTCGTGGTGTACGCCGAAATCGAAGCATCGTCGACAAACAGGCGCGACAACGGACCCGAGAACACCAGCAGCACGGCAGACAGGCCACCAATGAGCATAAACGACAGCACGAGCGACGTATGGTAGCCCTTTCGCATGCGCTCGTAGTTGCGCGCGCCAAAGTTCTGTGCCGAGAACGTGGTAATCGACACGCCAAGCGCCTCGGTAACCATCCAGACAATGCCATCCAGGCGGCCCGAAAGACCCCAAGCCGTGGTGACATCGGCACCAAACGAGTTGACCGACACCTGAATCAAAACGTTGGAAATCGAATACGCAGCAGACTGAAAGCCAAGCGGCAGACCACACGAAATCATGCTCTTACAAATACCAGGATCAATGCCGAGTTTGGACAGTGAAAGCCGCCACGCACCCGGTGCGTGCATCATACGAATCACGATCATCGTGGCATTGGAGCAAATGGTCAGCGCCACCGCGATGCCGCAGCCCAGAGCCTCCATATGAAGTACGGCAACGAAGATGACATCCAGCACCGCATTAACAAGGCAGCCGGAAGCGATGATCACAGCGGGCCCGCGCGTGTCGCCCACGGCGCGCAGCAATGCCGTTCCCATATTGAGCAGCAGCGCCGCAACCATGGCGGCAAAATAGCAACGGGCATAGGCCACGCCCTCGGCCAATAGTTCATGCGGCGTATTCATAAGCACCAGCATGGGCTCAACGAACACTATGCCAAGAATCGAGAAAACGATTCCGCCCACCAGCGCGAGCGTCATGGCCGTATGGACCGATCGGCTCAGGCGCTCGTCATCGTGCTGGCCAAAAAACTGGCCCGTAATGACCGCGCAGCCGGCACCGACGCCAACGCAAAAGCCAATGCAGAGCTCGGTGAGCACCATCGTGGCCTGAATGCCACCCAGCGCGAGCTTGCCGCCAAACTGACCGACGATATAGGTACCGATAAGCGTGTATGCCTGCTGAAAGAACGAACTAAAGAAGATGGGAACGCACAGCGACAGCAGCTGCTGCCAAATGACACCCTGCGTTACATCGATAGCCGTAGATTTCTTAGCCACACGCCCTCCCCACTAGCGTACGTCATACAACAAAACGGCAATTTAAGACCAAAGCCGACACCAGCTTAGCACCGACCAGCGTCGGCCGAAACGCCCCGAACCACAGCCCGGTGCGAAATATCTGTTTAGTGATACAGCCCCGGCTGGTAGTGGTACTCGTTGCTCACATGCGGGCACAGCTGCCAAAAGGCGACAGCACTTGCCGCGGCCACGTTAAGCGAATCGACCCCGTGCGCCATCGGAATGCGCACGGCTCGGTCGCAGCCAGCAATGGTCTTGGCGCCTAAGCCAGCACCCTCGGTGCCCATAAAGATTGCCAGGCGGTCAATCTCCTGCAGCGCGGGATCGTCCAACGACACCGAATCATCCGTCAACGCCATCGCGGCACACGAAAAGCCGGCATCGTGCAGCGCCGCCAGCCCATCATGCGGCCATACGCGCGCCTCGCTGCCAATGCGTGTCCAGGGCACCTGGAACACCGTGCCCATGCTCACGCGGGCCGAGCGACGGTACAGCGGATCGCAGCACGTCGGACTGACCAAAATACCGTCGACATTGAGCGCAGCCGCCGAGCGGAAAATCGCGCCGACGTTGGTGTGGTCGACAATGCCCTCGAGCACGCACACGCGCACCGGGCGCTCCCCCGCCGCCTCGACGACGCCACCCAAGAACTCGGCTACCGGAATCTGACGCGGGCGACGGAACGCCGCGAGCGCACCGCGCGTCACGTTAAAGCCCGTCAGCTGCTCCATAAGCTCCATCGAGGCCACGAACACGGGAACCGGGCCCGCACCTTCGCGTACCGCCAGGCGCTCAAACAGCGGCATCATCTGGTCGAGCCAGCGTTCGCCCAAAAGAAAGCTCACCGGCTCGTATCCGGCACGCACTGCGCGCTCGATAACCTTGGCACTCTCGGCGATAAAGATGCCCTTTTGCGGCTCCAGCACGCAGCGCAGCTCACGCTCGGTCAGTCGCACGTAGGCATCAAGCCGCTCGTCCTCGAGCGAATCGATTCGCAGCACCTCAACGGCATCAGTCATAGCAGCCTGCCCGCACCTTTCTTTGCAGCACCTATACAAATATCGGGGCAACGCCATGCGCTGCCCCGCCACTCATTCCAACCCGATAATACCGAAGGGATAATCGGGTTTACGCCTCAACGCGACGATACGTCACGAACTCATAATCGAGACCCTCGTCACCCTCGCCCGCGGCAATCGTGGCAACACCGCCACGCCGCGCAATCTCCCACGCGGGATCGGCATCCAGATCGGGAAAGTACGTATCCACGTCATGCACGCAGTGGTTATGCGTAACCTCGGCCTCCGCGCAATACGGCAAAAACTGCCGATAGACATCGCCGCCACCGATCACCCACGCAACGGGTTCATCGGCAACCGCGGCGAGCGCTTCGTCAATGCCATGCACCACGTCAACGCCCTCGGGGGCAAAGCCCTCGTCGCGCGTGAGCACAATGTTGCGGCGATTCCTGAGCGGACGCCCACCGGGAAAACTCAGCAGCGTCTTGCGCCCCATAATGACCGGGCAACCTTTGGTGCACGCCACAAAATGGCGCATGTCGGCGCGATTGGACACCACCATGTCGCCTTCGCACCCAATACCCCAGTCATCGCACACGGCGACAATGGCAGAAAGCTTACACGTCATGCGCGTCACCTACACCGCGATGGGGATGTTCTTGACCTGCGGGCCGTGCTCATAGCCCTCGACGATCAGGTCATCGGTCGTAAACGCATAGAAGTCATGCACATCGGGGTTGAGCGTTACCTTGGGCGCGGCAAACTGCGGACGCTCGATAAGTTCGCGGATGATATCGACATGACGGTCGTAAATGTGGGCATCGGCAATCACGTGCAGCAGCTCGCCAGCGATCATATCGACCGACTGCGCAACCATCATCAGCAAAATGGCGTACTGGCACACATTCCAGTTGTTCGCGGCCAAAATATCCTGGCTACGCTGGTTGAGAATCATGTTGAGCGTCGGCTTGTCGTCCTGCGGGCGCTGCGTCACGTTATACGTCACGCTGTAGGCGCACGGATACAGGTGCATCTCGGACAGGTCGCTAAACACATAGGTGTTCGTCATAATGCGGCGGCTGTACGGCGTGTGCTTGAGGTCGTACAGCACGCGGTCCATCTGATCAAAGTCACCCTCGGCATAATGGCTCTTCTGCCCAATCTGGTAGCCGTAGGCTTTGCCGATAGAGCCGGTCTCGTCGGTCCACTCATCCCAAATATGGCTGTTGAGGTCATGCACGTTATTGGACTTCTTCTGATAGATCCACAGGATCTCATCCATCGCAGACTTAAGCGCCGTGCGACGCAGGGTGAGCGCGGGGAACTCCTCGCGCAGGTCGTAGCGTGCCGTAACTCCAAAGTTTTTAATGGTATAGGCAGGGGTGCCGTCCTCCCACACCGGGCGGACCTTTTGGCCCTCGGTCGTGGTGCCATGGTCCAAGATGTCGCGGCACATAGCTACAAACTGCTGATCAGCCTTGCTCATTGACCCTCCTGTCAGTCGCCTATAAGCGAGATTCATTGTAGCCCAGGCGCACGCGGCCCCACAGCCCAAACATAAGCCCTCATATTCTGACATATGCCAGAAATTCCTTGCGCAAATCTACAGTTTCGTTATTCTATTGTTGACATATGTCAGATAAGGAGGGTGCATGGCAGGAAGACGCGAGAAACTGCGCCGCGTCGGGATCATCCCCGAATACCGCGGCTTTACCCCCGATGGCCTGGCGAGCGGAGACGCCATCGACATGACGGTCGACGAACTCGAGGTGCTGCGCCTGTGCGACCTGGAAGGCCTTAACCAAGAGGCAGTCGCACAGCAGATGGGCATCGCGCGCGCCACGGTGGCGGCAATCTGCAGCCGTGCGCATCGCAAGGTAGCAAATGCGCTGTTCAACGGACGAGCGCTCATCATCAAAGGCGGCAATATCGTGTACTCCCCCATCACCACAACGACGGCCGCATGGCCAGCAAAGGAGGTCGACACCATGAGGGTGGCAACCACGTACGACAACGGCAACATCTTTATGCACTTTGGCCGCAGCGAGCAGTTCAAGATCTACGACATTCAGGACGGCAAGGTGCTCAACGAGCAGGTCGTGGGCACCGGCGGCACCGGTCACGGCGCCCTGGCGGGCCTGCTCGCCAACGGCGGCGTGAACACGCTCATCTGCGGCGGCATCGGCGGTGGCGCCATCAACGCGCTCGCCCAAGCCGGCATCACGGTATACGCAGGTGCCCAGGGCAGCTGCGACGCTTGCGTCGAGGCCCTTATCGCCGGCACGCTCGCGCAGAACGGCGAGGCCACGTGCGGCTGCCACGGCCATGACCACGATCACGCCCACGAACATGGCGAGTCCTGCAGCTGCCACGGCCATCGCGAGCACGAGGGTCACGAGGGCTGCGGCTGCCACTAACGGCACGGCACCGCGAGCTCGGGGCGCGACACTGCACGCAACCCAACAATCAAAGCCAACAACAAAGGCCAACCGGTAGCTTCCGAGTGGCCTTTGCCATATCAAGCTGGAATTACAGCTCTATTTCTTATTATGCATCTGCGCTTCCATCTGGCGCAGCAGCTCCATATCGGATTTGGGACCGCCCGTACCCAGGCCGCCCATGCCGCCCAGACCCATAGCGTCCAGGCCAGGGATATTGGGCATGCGCATCCTCTTGCCCTTCTTTCCCTTTTTGCCCTTTTTACCGCCGGCATGTGCCTGATTGGCCATCGTGCGCATGCGGCCCATCATCTTATTCATCTCGCCCCACTGCTTCATAAGGCTGTTGACCTCAGTGGGCGTCACGCCGGCTCCCTTGGCAATGCGGGCGCGGCGCTGGCCGTTGATGATGGAGGGACGCAGGCGCTCCTCCTTGGTCATCGACATGATGATGGCCTCGTTCTTATCGAAGATGCCCTCGTCCAGGTTGCCGCCCATTTGGTTAAGCGCGCGCTGGCCACCGGGGAGCATGCCCAGGATGCCCTTCATGCCGCCCATCTTCTTGACGGCTTTCATCTGGTCGAGCATGTCGTTCATGGTAAAGCCCTCGCGCAGCATACGCTCGGCAGCCTCGAGCTGCTCTGCATCGGCTGCCTCCTGGGCTTTCTCGATAATACCGACAACATCGCCCATGCCCAGAATGCGCTTGGCCATGCGATCGGGATAGAACGGCTCAAGCGAATCGGGTTTCTCGCCCATGCTCACAAACTTGATGGGCTTGCCGGTCCCCTGGCGCACCGAAAGTGCGCCGCCGCCACGGGCATCGCCGTCGAGCTTGGAGATAATCACGCCATCAAAGTCGGTGCGCTCGGCAAACGTCGAGACCACGTTGACGATGTCCTGGCCGGTCATGGCGTCGACGACCATCAAAACCTGGTCAGGCTTGACGGCCTTCTTGATGTCGACGGCCTCCTGCATCATCTGCTCGTCGATCTGAAGACGACCGGCGGTATCGACGATGACCACGTCACGCAGGTGGTCGACGGCCTCCTGAATGGCGCCCTTGGCAATGTCGACCGGGTGCGCGCCGTCGCCGCGGAAGACCGGCACCCCGATCTCGCCCCCGAGCGTGGCCAGCTGGTCGGCAGCGGCGGGGCGGTAGACGTCGCACGCGGCGAGCAGCGGCGAGCGGCCCTGCTTCTTGAGCAGGTAGGCAAGCTTTACGGCAGCCGTGGTCTTACCGGAGCCCTGCAGGCCCACGAGCATGATGACATTGGGGATGCGGTTGCTAAAGACGAGCTTGCTCTCGGTGGAGCCGAGCATTTCGGTGAGCTCGTCGAGCACGATCTTGACGACGTTTTGCGCCGGCGACAGCGACTCCATGACCTCGGCGGTCATGCAGCGCTCCTTGGTCTTGGCGACAAACTCCTTAACGACCTTAAAGTTGACGTCGGCCTCGAGCAGCGCCATGCGGATGTCGCGCATGGCAGAAGTAATATCGGCCTCGGTCAGCTTACCCTTGCCGCGCAGGCGGTCAAATGTGTCGTTGAGGCGATCGCTCAGGGAATCAAACACTGGTTACTCCTTAGTTGGACTCGCCCACCAGGGCGCGGCAGAAATCTTTGGCGTTAAACTCCTGCAGGTCATCGACCTGCTCGCCCACGCCGATGCGTAGGATCGGGAGCTTGAGCTTCTCGGCCACGGCCATGGCGATACCGCCCTTAGCCGTGCCGTCGAGCTTAGTCATGATAATACCGTCCAGGCCCAGCGCCTCGTTAAACTCGAGCGCCTGGTTCAGACCGTTCTGACCAGTGGCGGCATCGATCACAAGCACGACCGAGACCGGCATGGGACCGGCGGCCATATTGGCGGCGCGCTTACGAGTCACATTGACCACCTTAGCGAGCTCGCGCATGAGCTCGGGGCTCGTGTGCAGACGACCGGCGGTATCAATGAGCACCAGGTCGCTGCCGCGCTTATCGGCCTCGTCGAGCACGTCATAGCACACGCTCGCCGGATCGGAACCGCGGTCACGCTTGATAACCGGTACGCCGGCACGCTGACCCCACACATCGAGCTGCTCGATAGCGGCGGCGCGGAAGGTGTCGGCCGAACCGATGACCACGTTCTTGCCGCGGGCGGCCATGGCGCTCGCAATCTTGCCGACCGTGGTGGTCTTGCCGGCGCCGTTAATGCCCACAAACAGCACGCAGCTCGGCGTATCGGAAAACGGGTCGCGCTCAACAGGCACAAAATGACCCTCGAGCTGCTCGGCCAGGGCGCGGCGAAGTTGCGGGGCGGTCTTGAGGTTCTTCTTGGCGGCGGCGTCGCGCAGGTCATCGGAGACCTGAATGGCGACCTCGGCACCCATGTCACCCATGACGAGGGTGTCCTCAAGATCCTCCCAAAAATCCTCGTCGACCTCGCCGCCAAAGTAGAAGACCTCGTTGAGGGCCTCGCGGCTGCGCTCAAGTCCGCGCGAGAGAGCATCGAAGAATCCCATTATGCATTCACGACCTTTCCGGTTTCGCGATCGAGTTTTTGCGAGACGACGCGACTGACGCCGTCGGCTTGCATCGAGACGCCATAGAGAACGTCAGCATCCTCCATAGTACGGCGCTGATGCGAGATTACCAAGAGCTGCGTATCGGAACGCAGCACATCGAGAGCACCGATGAGCTTGGACAGGTTGGCTTCGT
>CALJNY010000365.1 GCA_937981515.1 uncultured Collinsella sp.
CTCCCGTCACGACTTGGTCTGCCTGCTGCACGAGAAGCCCTTCGAGGGCATCAACGGTTCGGGCAAGCACAACAACTGGTCGCTTGGCACCGAGTCCGAGAACCTGCTCGACCCGGGCGACACCCCGCTCGACAACCTGCAGTTCATCGTCTTCCTCACCGCGGTGATCGAGGCCGTCGATAACTATCAGGAGCTCTTGCGTGCCTCCGTTGCCTCGGCCGGCAACGATCACCGTCTGGGCGCCAACGAGGCTCCTCCGGCGATTATGTCCATCTTCCTGGGCGACCAGCTTACCGAGGTCGTCGAGAAGATCATCGATGGCAAGGCTTCCGTCCATGCCACGCGCGGCGTGCTCGACCTGGGCGCCGATACCCTGCCCAAGCTGATGCAGGACAACACCGACCGCAACCGCACCTCCCCGTTCGCCTTCACCGGCAACAAGTTCGAGTTCCGTGCCTGCGGCTCCGAGCAGAACGTCTCCGACTCCAACCTGGTGCTCGATGCCGCCGTGGCCAAGTCGCTCAAGTCCTTCGCCGACGCACTCGAGGGTACGCCCGAGGATAAGTTCCAGGACGCCGCGCTCGAGTACTGCAAGAAGGTGCTGACCGACCACCAGCGCATCCTGTTCTCCGGCGACGGTTATTCCGACGAGTGGCCCATTGAGGCCGAGAAGCGCGGCCTTGCCAACAACAAGACCACGGCCGACGCTCTGCCCGCCTTTGTTTCCGATAAGGCTATCGCGCTCTTTGAGGAGACGGGCGTCCTGACCAAGGCCGAGGCCAAGTGCCGTTACGACTGCAAGCTCGAGAAGTACAACAAGCTCATGAACATCGAGGCTACCACGATGGTTCGCGAGGCGCGTCGTACCTATCGCCCGGTCATTACCGCCTACGCCACCAAGGTCGCTAAGGGCCTTGAGACTATTCGTGCCGCCGGTGCTGAGGCCGCCATGCAGTGCGAGCAGAACACGCTCAACAAGCTCTGCAACGGCATCACCGCCATCAACGACTCCATCAAGGCGCTCGACGCCGTGCATCAGAAGGCCGAGGCCCTCGATGGCCAGGAGCAGGCCAATGTGTATGCACACGAGGTCGTTCCCGCTATGGATACGCTGCGCGCCGCCGTGGATGCCATGGAGGAGATCGTGGCCGCCGACTACTGGCCGGTCCCGACCTACGACGACATCCTGTTCTATGTGTAGGACTGGGACAGCATACCGTCACGGTATTGAGCCGGGGTCCGCATCGCGCGGGCCCCGGCTTTTTGTTTGCGAAGGACGCTTTGGAGTCCGTTTTGCAACTGATTCGCCCACGTAATAAGGGGTCGTGGGCAAAAAACGTCAAATATGAGTACTGTCACAAGTCCCGTAGCATTATCTTTTTACAAAATATGCAGTATTACGCAGCATATGTCCAAGTACTTAGCTGATAAACGTCTGCAATTCTTCCGCCGTAGGACCCCTGGCGTCTAAATCGCCTTCTGATGGCATGAAATCGCTGTTACTAAATTGGTAACAGTACTCATATTTGCTATTTTTTGCCCACGGGCCCTTGATTGACAGTGTGATTTTATGCCCTCGGGGTTCGAATCCCGGCGCATGGGTAGCAAAAAGCCCGCCACCGAATTGGTAACGGGCTTCTCAGATTCTGTGGTGCCCCCAGCGGGATGTCCGCGTGCGGCTGGCGCCGCCCGCCTTCGCTGCGTCGCTTCGCTCCTTGCGTGCTGCGCTGGAAAACGCTTCGCGTTTCCTCAGCTCCGCACCCTGTCGGGTTCGAATCCCGGCACATGGATAGCAAAAAGCCCGTCACCGCGAGGGTAACGGGCTTCTCAGTTTAAATGGTGCCCCCAGCGGGATTCGAACCCGCGATATCCACCTTGAAAGGGTGGCGTCCTTGGCCGCTAGACGATGGGGACAGCGGGAAAGAGTATAGCAGACTTTTCTATCCGTTCACATATCGTTGGCAGATTGAAAAACCACCACACAGGAGTGGGTTTCTATTTCGATTTTCAAATATCTCAATCTGTAACATCTGGGCGGGCAAATCGGCTCTATCTGTTACAGATTGAGACGGACGGCGCGCGTCGGGGCGAATATCTCAATCTGTAACAGTAAAACGACTTTCAACGGTCTAGATGTTACAGATTGAGACAAACCGCTGGGACGGGGCAAAACCACCACAAAGGTGCCTGTCCCCTTTGTGGTGGCGGGGCGTTAGGGGAGGAGCTTCATGGCGGCGTCGTGGGCGGCGTGCTCGTAGGTGGCGTCGAGGGACTTGAGCGGCAGCAGGGCTGTGGCCTGTGCATCGCCGCGGCGCTCGAGGGCGTGCGCGATGAGACAGTCGGCGAGCTCGGGGTTCTTGGGCAGCGCCGGGCCATGCAGGTACGTGCCGATGACGCCCTTGTAGATCAGACCCTCGAAGCCGTCGTCTCCGTTGTTGCCGGTGCCCGTGACGACGGACGTTCCAAGCGGCGTGGCATCGGCGTCCAAAAGCGTGCGGCCGCCGTGGTTCTCGAATCCCACAAAGGGCTCGGGTGCCAGGTCGGTCTTGACGGCGACGTTGCCGATCAGGCGATCGGAGCCGCGCACGGTTTCGGCGGCAACGATGCCCAGACCTTCAATGCGATTTTCGCCCATATAGTACGAACGGCCGAGCAGCTGATAGCTGCCGCAGATAGCGAGCAGCGAGCCGCCATCTTCAACATAGGCCGCGACCTTATCTTTTTGAGCGAGCAGCTCGTGCGCCACGGCCAGCTGGTCGCGATCGGAGCCGCCGCCCATCATGACGATATCGGCGTCGGTGAGATCGAGCGACTCGCCCATACGGACCTCGTCCACGCGCACGGGAATGCCACGCCAGGCGCAGCGGCGCTCAAGGACAATGACGTTGCCGCCGTCGCCATAGAGGTTGAGGGCATCGGGATACAGGTAGACGATGCGCAGCGGGCGCGAAAGCTCGACCGGCGCAATATCGGTGGGGACAGCGCTCCCATCGGCACGTGTTGCGGCGTGGGCGGCAACCGTAGCCGCATCGGCGCCCTTAAGCTCGTCGAGCTCCTTGACCAGCGGCGGGAAGGCCGTGTAGTTTGCGACGGCGTAGAAAGTGTCGCCAGCTTCCTCGTCTGCCACGGCGCCGATCGCCTGCTCGATATCCGAGATGATGGCGGCGTCGATGCCGGCGTACTTGAGGCGCACCTGCATGTCGTGCGCGCGCGTGCCGCCAGCAAAGGCGACAAGCCCCGTTGTGTCGGCGATGCGTTCGAAGTCGACGTCGTAGATCCACGATACATCGTGGCCATCGGCATCGTTGTCGTTCAGGAAAAAGGCGCAGAGTCTGCCACCTGCTGTTTTAATGGACTGGATCTGGCGATCGAAGCCCACGGGATTCTTGGCCAGGTTGGCCTCGACGGTTCGGCCGGCGATATTCCAACGGCCCATGCGACCACCTGCTGGCACGTAGGCGTCGAGCGTGGGCTGCAGGCGTGCGGTGTCTACGCCCAGCTCGTGGGCGGCAAAGAAGGCTGCGGCAACGTTGTAGACCATGTACAGGCCGTTGTAGCGCGTGGCGATGTGCGCGGCTGGCGCGCTGGAATCAGATCCAAACACCAGGTCAAAGCCGTAGCCGTCGCAGCCGAGCTCCACGCCAGTCACGCGACGGACAAGCCCAGGGCGGGCCCAGCCGCACGAGGGGCAATGGTATGCGCCAAGCTGTCCGTACTGCACATAGTCGTACTCCAACGGTGCGTTGCACTGTGAGCAAAAACGCGAGTCGCTAATACGGTCGGACTCGGTGTCGGTGGCGCCGTCGATGCCAAAGGCAATACTCGCGTTGGGAACGCGCGCGGCAATCGAGGCGCACAGCGGGTCGTCGGCGTTGTAGATAAGCGTTGTTGTCGGCGAGAGCTCCAACGCATGGGCGATGACCTCCTGGGTGTGATCGATCTCGCCATAGCGATCCAGCTGGTCGCGGAACAGGTTGAGCAGCACGAAGTACGTCGGCTTGAGCTTGGGCAGGACGCGCACGGTGTAGAGCTCATCGCATTCAAAAACGCCCACGCGCTTGCCGCCGCCGGCTCGCTTGAGGCCGCTGCGCGCTTCGAGCAGTGCGCCCACCACGCCCGGCTCCATGTTGTTGCCGGCGCGGTTGCATACCACGGTGGCGCCGCTGGCGGCAACGGCGTCGGCGATGAGGTTGGAGGTGGTGGTCTTGCCATTGGTGCCGGTGATCACCACGCTGCGGTCGACCAGGCTCGCGAGGTCGCTTAGCAGCTCGGGGTCGATCTTCATGGCGATGCGGCCGGGAAGCACGCCACCCTGGCGCTTGAGGACAGAGCGCAGTCCCCAGCGGGCGATATCGCTCGAGGTACAGGCGAGAGATGAGCGGAGGTTCATGAAATCGTTCCTAACGTAAACGACATGGTCGGGGCGATCGCGTCGCTAAAAGCCGTAGCGGCGCGCAAATTCCTGGGCAAGCTGCGATACATCTTCGCAGGCGTTGGCCCAGGGGGCAAAGTCGGGGGTGTCCGAGATAATGCCGTCGGCTTCCCAAACCGCCTGGTGCGAGAGGTCCCAGGGGTCGCGTGGCTCGGGTCGGCAGGGAAGGTACGGCGTCTGGTACACCGGATTCAGCAAAAAGAACGCGCCGCCCTCGCAACGGTTGGCAAACTCGCGCAGTGCACGTGTCGCCGGACGCATCTTGTTTGTTTTGAACAGCAGGATCGTGCGGGCGAGCAGGTACCAAGGAGAGTTTTCGAGTGCGTCTGCCCCCATCTGTTCCTCGAGCTGATGTGCCAGGGCAAAAAAGCCGTCCTGGTCTTCCAAGCGGGCGAGGGCGAGCAACACGGTGCCGGCAGCTCGGGTGGGATAACCTTCTGCCTTAAGGACGCGGCGGGCGTAGTTGGCAGCAGCACGGTAACGAGCGCTCGCCATGCACAGCTGCGAGATGGCCTCGAGCGTGTGAAGCCAGCCAATAAGCGCCGGCTCGCTCACGGTAAGGTCTGCTGCGGTGACACCGTCGGCCAAAACATTATTGGCCCAGTAGTGCGGAGCCTCCATATCAAACCCGGGCACGCTCTGTTGCAGGTAGTCGGCCGTGCTCGCCTCGAGCTTCATCAGGTCGCCCAGGCAGGCATCGACGGGCGTGTCCGCCAGGATGATGGCGAGCAACTGCGCATCGACGGCAAGTGCATCGACGCGGACGATTTTGAGCAGCTCATCGCGCATATCGTCGAACAGACGGTTGCGCGTCTGCTCAAACTCCTCGTCGCTGCCCATGTCTTCGATGCGACGAAGCTCGTCAAGCAAATGACGATGAACGCCGGCATAGGACAGCAGCGCTTGGGCATGCTCGGTCTGCGCATACTTGTGAGGGTTTGCGCTGATGTCGTTATGGACAAGCTCGCGTGCTGCATCGGTGAGTTCGGGGTGCGACGCCAGATAGGTGCGCTCCAGATAGGCGGGGATGTAGACGCTCGGATCCATTAGAGGTTTCCTCCCTTAAACGGCAATCCCTGCTCGGCCGCGCGTAGGATGCGCTCGTCGATCTGGGAGCGCACGATGTCGTTGGTGGCGACCCAGGCGGCAAAGCTGGCGTTGTCGGGCGCGCCCAGGCCCTCCTGCAGCACCGGCGTCGCCTCGGACAGGGCAAGGACAAGCTCATCGGTGGAGCCCGGACCTACGTTGACGCGGGCATAGACGCCATCGGGAAACTCGGTTTGGAAGTAGAGCGCCTCGGCTGCGTGCGGGCATGAGCGCACCAGGATGCGCAGGTAGTGCTCGGCGCCCTCGTAATCCAGCTCGCGCCAGGCTGCGCTCATCAGCGCGATGAGCGTCCACGGGTCCAAGTCGCGCTCTGCATCCTTGGGACGGCGGCGCAGCGGGGTATTCGCGAGGTACGGTACGGAGTGGGCAGAGCGAAAGCGCTTGAGCTCCTCGGCGGGGTATTCGAGCTTTGCCATGGCAAGCATCGCGGTATGACGGACGCCAGCGGGGTCGTTGGGCGCAAAGTCCAGGCTGCGATTCGCGGCTTCGAGCGACATGCGGTAGCGGCCGCTAATGAGCGCGCGCGATGCCAAGGCGGCAAGCCAGCGCAGGTAGGGACGGCGGGTCAGGTCGCCTGCGGCCTCACGCTCGTAGGGGTCCTGCGCCGAGGCGATCTTGAGCGCCAGATCGTGCTCCACCTCGTCGCACTTGGAAACCAGATACTGTACGTATTCCTCGTTGGATTCGGCGGTGAGCGCCGTCAGCATGCGCTGGGCATCCCAGTTGGCCGGATCGAGCGCGGCTGCCTCGCGGAGCATGTTCTCGGCTGCGGCTTCTTCTTGCTCTGCCTGGGCATCGTCGGGGATAAAGGGGATGCGGTAGTCGACAGCTTCGACGACCTTGGCGATCAGATGCCCAGCTCGGTCGCGATCGTGCACGATGAGCGGCGCGGGGTTACGGGTGAATTGTTCCATCAGACGCTCGACGGCGGGGCCGTCGGTGAGTGGAATATTGTCGCGGCGCAAGGCCTCAAGAACGAGGCGATGGCAATCCTCTTGAATGGGGTCGAATGCCATGGGGCCTCCTTTGCTGCGGTTAGGGTTCAAATGTCTCTATATAAAGTTCTAGTTTACCCGCATGTGGCACACCGGGGGTGCCGCACTTGGACTTGCACCTTTGCACCACGAAGACGGATGTCACACAAATGTCGGCACCTCGGTTGCGCGGGTGGTATCACAGTGCCGTAAACGGTCGATTTTTGGCGGCGAACGGTGCATATTTTGGAGGGGCACCGTCCTGCCCGGGATATGTAGTCAACCTTGATAAAACGTTTGCCCAGCTTGGGAGTATGAATGCCGCACAAGGGTCTTCAGGGATAGAAAAAACGTTTCATCATTGGCGGCTTTAGGTGAATAACTGACCAACCAGAACGGTAAAATAGTGTTTGTCTGAGCGTTGAAACGTTTAGACATCGCGCATTGTCATCGCCGGCAACGCGCAAACCGGTCCTAACGGAGCCAATTGGGTGCTCCGTTATATACGCAAGTCTAAGAGGGGCTTGTTTAGGAGGCACAGTATGGGACGTTTTACCAATCCTCGCGATCTGTACTTTGGTGAGGGCGCTCGCCACGAGGTGAAGAACCTCAAGGGCAAGAAGGCCATCATCGTTTCTGGCGGCAGCTCTATGCGCCGCGGCGGGTTCCTGCAGGACGTCGAGAACGACCTTAAGGAAGGCGGCTTCGAGGTCAAGCTGTTCGAGGGCGTCGAGTCCGACCCGTCCATCGAGACGGTCATGAAGGGCGCCGAGGCCATGCGCGAGTTCGAGCCCGACTGGATTATCGCCATCGGTGGCGGCTCGCCCATCGATGCCGCTAAGGCCATGTGGGTCTTCTACGAGTATCCCGAGGAGTCCTTCGACAACATCATCCAGCCGTTCAGCTTCCCTGAGCTGCGTCAGAAGGCTCATTTCTGTGCCATCTCCTCTACCTCCGGCACCGCTACCGAGGTCACCGCGTTCTCCGTCATTACCGACTACGCCAAGGGCATCAAGTACCCGCTGGCCGACTTCAACATCACCCCTGATGTCGCCATCGTCGACCCCGAGCTCACCTACACCATCCCCGCCAAGCTGTGCGCTCACACCGGCATGGATGCTCTGACCCACTGCATGGAG
>CALJNY010000366.1 GCA_937981515.1 uncultured Collinsella sp.
CGACCACTGGATCGCCTTTATCCTTTTGGCCTTCATCGGCAGCAAAATGCTGTGGGAAGCCTTTACCGAAGACGAGGATGAAGACGACGGCGACGGCAAGGATGCCGAAAAGATCGACCTGGGCGAGTACCTGATCCTCGCCATCGCCACCTCAATCGACGCGCTCGCCGTGGGTATCTCGTTTGCCGCGCTCTCGGTCGACATCGTGCCCGCCGTGTCGCTTATCGGCATCACGACGTTTATCTTCTCCGTCGCCGGCGTAGCGATCGGCCACACCTTTGGCGCGCGCTACGAAAAACCCGCCACCATCGTGGGTGGCGTCGTGCTCATCCTTATCGGGCTTAAGATCTTGCTTGAGCACCTCGGGATCCTCGCGATATAAAAAACGCCTCTCATAAGCCAACGTCAATGTAGGAGTCTCATGCAGAGTTTTGCATAATGCCTATTCATGCAGGCTTTTGCATGTCATACTGATATGCAAAAGTCTGCACGTTAGGAGATCGCCGTGGATATCCTTCCCATCACCACACCGCGCCAAGCTGGCATCTACGTGCGTCAGGCACGCGAGGCGCAAGGGATCACCCGTGCCGTCCTCGCTAAAAAAGCCGGTGTTTCGGAGCGCCTGCTCGCATCGCTCGAGCTGGGAGATGCCACGGGCATTCGGCTCGACAAGCTGTTGACCGTCTTTAACGCACTCGGCATAGGTCTCTTTGCGCAAAGCGATAACGACTCCATCGCATCGCCCTCCGAACATCCGATGACGATAGCGGACCTCCCTATCGCGAACTCGAATGCCCTGCCAAAGCCAAGCGTAGGCAGACGACCCGCTCGACAAGGAACGCCAGCTTTCTATGGTGCCTTGCTGGCCCAAATCGCAGCCGAGCAAGGCCTTTCCGGCACTTCAGACCTCTCCTTTGGCTGTAAGGTTGTGAAATAAATGGCAGAAATGGAGCTTGCGACCCTCATTTGTGGCGAAATCGCCGGCACTCTCCGGCAAGACGAGCATGGACTCTGCAGCTTTGTATACGCCCCAACCTATCGCGGAGCACCGCTATCGTTAACAATGCCGCTTTCCAATCGCACATATGGCCATAACATCGTCCGTCCGTTCCTATTTGGCCTTTTGCCCGACAGCCAAGAGCAGCGTCGCGCTATTGCCGCCGAGCATGACGTTGCATCCAACAACCCCGTCGCCCTCTTGTGCCATATCGGTCTTGACTGCGCGGGGGCCGTTCAGTTTTGTCGAGCCGATCAATTAGATGCCGCCCACGGCAGGGTCTCAGCATACCGCCCGCTTACCAATTCTCAAATCGCTCACAAGCTCAAAGCAATTCGCGATGACGAAAGAGAGACATGGATGGGCTCCAACGAAAACTGGTCCCTGGGCGGCAACCAAGGCAAATTTGCACTAGCTTGGCATGATGGACAATGGTGCGAATGTCTAGGGTCATCCCCCACTACCCATATCTTCAAAAATGGTGTCGTTGGGTTCAAACATCAGGCCTTAAACGAATTCGTCTGCATGAAAACAGCTCGGCGTGTTGGCATTCCAACTGCCAACGTCTCCTATTGCACATTTGAAGACGAAGCTGCGCTCGTCGTTGAACGGTACGACAGAATGGTCAATAGCAGCGGAAATATCGAAAGGCTGCATCAGGAGGACTTTTGCCAGGCACTCGGTGTATTGCCAACCCAGAAATACACCGCCGACGGAGGACCAACTACACGAGACATCCAAGAACGACTGATTAACACAGTCCCCCACCACATGAATCTTGTGCTTTTTACCTATATGTTGTTCTATAACGCCATTATCGGAGCGCCTGACGCACACGCTAAAAACTACTCGCTCATCCTAGGCAAAGGCACAAACGCGGCGCTCGCACCCATGTACGATGTCGCATCGGGCTTAGCATACGAACGTATGCGGCGAAAAGCGCGCCTCGCCATGAGCGTTGGCGGCGAAAATCGTGTGGGGTGCATCGGTCCAGGCGCTATCCGCCGATACCACGGTATGGGCGACCCCACGCTGGAGGCGACGCTCACCGATGCCGGGCTATCCGAGAAGTTTTGCTTTGCGACCATGATGGACCTCGCCTACGAGGTACCCATTTGCATGGAAGAGGTCATGGACGAATACGCCGACCTGCCCGGCATGGCGGACCTGCGCGAGCATATGCTCGGCCCCGTCCGCGAAAACTGCCAGCGCGCCCTCGACCTCATCAGGGCAGAAATGGACTAGGTGGCCGTAATTTCGCAATTATCAAACAAAAGAGAGGGGGCACCCGTCGCAAAAGACCGGGTGCCCCCTCTCATAATGTCATTTGCAATCCGCTAGCACGTGACTCGGACTGCTGCTAGCGCAACCTTTACGCAGCGAGGCGCTTGAGGACGTCGATGAGCAGCTCGTAGAAGCGCTCGGCAGAAGCGAGCTCCATGCTCTCGTCCGGGGTATGGACATCGGAGAGCGTCGGGCCCACGGCGATGGCGTCCAGGCCGTGCAGAGCCTCGGCAAACAGGCCGCACTCAAGGCCGGCGTGAATGGACTCGATGCGCAGCTCGGAGCCAAAGAGCTCTCGATAGCTCTCGACAAAGACTTCGCGGACCGGCGAATGCTCGGCATAGCTCCAGCCGGGATACTCAAACTCAAACTTGGCGTCGAAGCCCAGGACATCGGCCAGCGTCTGCAGACGGTCCTTGAACTCGTTCTGCAGCGAGGTGATCGAAGAGCGCGGGGACAGCATAATCTTGACCTCGTCATCGGAGGTGGCGACCACGCCGATGTTGGAGGAAACCTCGACGGAGCCGTCGGTGGCGACGTTGCGGCGAATCACGCCGTTAGGGGCAAGGCGCAGGGCGCGGATGAGGGCAAGCGCGGACTTCTGGTCCATGGCCTCAACCTCGGCGTCGTCGGCAATCTCGACGGTGCAAGTAAAGCCGGGGTCGAAGACCTCGAGCTCGGCAGTGACGTCGGCGATGATGCCCTTTGCGATCTGGGCCGCGGCCTCGGCGGCAGCGTGGTCGGCGTAGACCAGAACAGCCTTGCACTCACGGTTGATGGCGTTGTCCTTGGTGCCGCCGTTAAAGCTAACGATGGCGGGCTCGCCGGCAACCATCAGGCGGTCGATGATGCGGGCCATGATGAGGTTGCCGTTGCCGCGCTCCAGGTTGATATCGCTGCCGGAGTGGCCGCCCAGCAGGCCGGAGATGTCGAGCGTGAGGGTGCTACCGGTCTTGTGCTCGCGCGCGATCGGGCAGGTGTAGGTAACGACGACGCCGCCGGCACAGCTGACGGTGGCAACGCCCTCTTCCTCGGAGTCAAGGTTGATCATGGTGCGGGCGCTAATCTGGGACTTGTCGAGCGTCTCGGCGCCGACCAGGCCAGTCTCCTCGTCGGTGGTGAACACGCACTCGAGGGCCGGATGGGTAATCGAATCGTCGTTGAGCACGGTAAGCATAAGCGCGACGGCAATACCGTTGTCGGCGCCCAGAGTGGTGCCGTTAGCGGTGAGGACGCCGTCCTTGACGACCAGGTCGATACCATCGGTCGTAAAGTCGTGCTCAACGGAGCCCAACTTGTCGCACACCATATCGATGTGGCCCTGCAGCATCACGGTCGGGGCATTCTCGGCACCGGCAGATGCGGGCTTGCGAATGATGACGTTGTAGACCTCGTCCTGGTACACATCGAGACCGCGCTCCTTGGCAAACGCAACCAGGAAATCGCTGATGCCCTTCTCGTTGCCAGACCCACGGGGGATCGCGCTGACCTCCTCAAAGAAATGGAACAGCTGGGCGGGCTCGTAGCCGGTAATCTTGTAGTCCATGGTGCCTCCTTGGCGCAACTGGTTAGACAGTAAGACATGCGACTTGTATATTCCCAGACTTTGCGTGCATAAACCAGTCGAAAACGCCGAGCGCCCTCGCATCATCGGCTAACGGCGAGAAAACGCCACTTTATCAAGATAAAGCATGTTAGACGGGCCGTGCCGAAGGGACGTTGGACCCTTCAACCAACTTCAACGCCTGTTGAACATTAATGCATACACCATTGTTATGTTTGATGAGATTATTGTCCTCTGTCACGACGTAATCGGCATCAATGCGATTGGCGACGCCCAGCATCAGGTCGTCCTCAAAGTCGTTGTGATGATACTTGAACACAAAGGAGTCGAAGACCTCGTCTGCACCGACCGAGGCAATAATCGACTTTTGCCGAATCAGGCGAACACACGCCCACGCTGTCTCGTCGGCACCGGCGATGGCTTCGGGAGTGAGAGCCCCCTCACGGCGGGCGTCGGCCTTCATCGTCCTTCCCAGAATGTAATAGACGTCTTTGACAGACAGGGAGGACGAGAAGAGGACGATATCCTCCGCTTCCGCCGCGCGAGAAAGGAGCTCGACTATCGGCCTGGTCGCATTCGTACGAGCGAGAAAGTAATCTAGCCAGACGTTCGTGTCGATCAACAGCTTGAGCACACGTTTCGTTCCGACGCCGCTCATAATTCGATCCAATCGCTGAATCTCTCGCTCATCATTTGATCGTATAACTCGTCGTAATCAAAGGCTTCATCGGGGCTCGGCCTCTGAATCGAGAACCGCTCATAAAAATTCGAAATTAACGCAGCCCCTTCCGAGACGCGGGACGAACTCACCTTCGATCGTATGTCGTCAGGCAGGACTTCGTCATCATTCTTTTTTGCGACGGGCATATGACCGTTCTCGGTCAAGTACTGCCACAGCTCCCTCACAGCTTGTGACGGCGTCATGCCGATATGCGCCAGCACGGCGTCCCCAGCCTCTTTGAGTTGGCGATCCATGCGTACATTCATCTGGACCGGCCGTGAGTCGAGTACCGATATTGGCATGCTAGCTCCTTCTGCTATACATATTTATATTTCGAGTATAGCACCATTTACTCATAAAAAAGGGGCGCCCCGACAGGAGTGCCCCTTCGCAAAGCTATGTTACGCCCTACAGCGCGCCGGAACCGGCTTGCATCATGCCGCCGGGGCCCGAGGTCACGCCGCCGCTCACGGGCACGGCGTTGCCGGTGTGCGGTGCCGCCGGGGCGGTATCGCCGCCGAGCGTGCCCGCCGGACGCGGTGCCGGGATCTCGCCCGTGCCGTGGCTAAAGACAAACTTGCCATCGGCCACGTCGCACAGGACGGTATCGCCCTCGCCCCACTCGCCGGCCAGAAGCTCCTCGGACAGCGGGTCCTCGATAAGCTTTTGAATAGCACGGCGCAGCGGACGCGCACCGTTGGTGAGGTCGGTGCCCTCGGCCACGATCTTGTCATAGGCCGCATCGGTGAGCTTGATGTTCATGCCGTTGGCAATCAAACGCTGACGCAGGTCGCCCACCAGCAGGTGCGCGATCTTTGTGAGATTCTCGCCCGAGAGCTTCTAGAACACCACGACGCTCTTACCGCCCAAGCCGGTGCCGTCGAAGG